>DASUYB010000095.1 GCA_036377595.1 Longimicrobium sp.
GTGCACGACGTGAAGCAGCTGATCGCGAACGTCCGCACCTTCCTCAAGAACAGAAAGCGCCAGCCCGACTTGGTCCGGCGCTACTTCCTGGAATCCCACGTCGCTTACGCCGCTGCAAACTAATTAGCGGGCGGAGTAATATGTGCGGGTTCCGTGCATCAGGCTGGTCGCAGGTTCGTGGTTCATGATCTCCATCCCCCGCCGTATCCCCATCCGCCGGAAAGGAAAAACCGATGAGCACGCACGATGATCGTGGCCACGCCGGGCGCGGCATGGCCGGGATGAACGTCATCCTCTTCGTGACCGACCAGGACCGCGCGATCCAGCACTTCCCTCCCGGCTGGGCGGAAAAGAATCTCCCCGGCCTCACGCGGCTGCGGAAGAACGGCGTCACCTTCAACAACGCATTCACCAACTCGTGCATGTGCTCGCCAGCGCGGGCCACGATGATGACCGGCTTCTTTCCCGCGCAGCACGGGGTGAAGTACACGCTCGAGGAGGACATGCCCGCCCCGCAGTATCCGCAGGTGGAGATGCCGCTCGACTACGCCAACGTGGCCACGGTGATGCAGGCGGCCGGCTACAACGTGGTCTACAAGGGGAAGTGGCACCTGAGCAAGATGACGGAGAGCACGTGGGTGCCGAACGACGTGGGGCAGTACGGCTTCACGCGCTGGAACCCGGCCGACGCGGGCGCCAACCAGGACATCCCCGAGGCCGGCGGCGGCTATCCCGACAACGACCAGCGCTTCATGAAGGCCGACGGCGACTGGGAAGCGGGCGACGAGGGCGCGCTGGCCTATCTCCGCTCGGTGGCGGCGCAGCAGCAGCCGTTCTTCATGGTCATCTCGCTGGTCAACCCGCACGACGTGCTCTTCTATCCCAAGACCTTCAAGCAGGCGGGCTACACCGACACCTGGCTGCGCGGCGACATCGACCTTCCCGCCACGGTACACGAGGACCTGTCGACCAAGCCGACTGTGCAGAAGCTCTTCCGCGACCTGTTCGCCGCCACCGGGGTGCTGGACACCGACGAGAAGAAGCGGAACTACCTGAACTTCTACGGCAACCTGATGCGCGTGTCCGACGACTACCTGCTGCAGGTGCTCGACCTGCTGGACCAGGTAGGACTGACGGACGACACCGTGGTCATCCGCACCGCCGACCACGGCGAGATGGGGCTGGCGCACGGCGGGCTGCGGCAGAAGAACTTCAACTTCTACGAGGAGTCGCTGCGCGTCCCGCTGGTCTTCTCCAATCCCAGGCTCTACCGCGGCGAGCACTCATCCGACGCGCTGGTGTCGCACGTCGACTTCCTGCCCACGCTGGCCTCGCTCTTCGGCGCGCCGGACGGCGCCAGGCAGCCGTGGCAGGGCGTCGACTACGCCGACCTCGTCCTCCGACCGCACGAGAAGTGCGCACCACAGGACTACGTGGTGTTCACCTGGGACGACTGGCAGGCGGGGCAGGCCAATCCCCCCTACCTGCCGCCGCCCAACCACATCGTCAGCATCCGCGAGGAGCGCTGGAAGCTGGCCGAGTACTACGACGCCGACGGCAAGGTCCCCAGCCAGTGGGAGATGTACGACCTGCTGCACGACCCGCTGGAGCGCGTGAACCTCTGCTGGCCCGGCCACACGCGCACCCCCGAGCAGGAGCGCGAGTACCTCCGCCTCCGCGCCAAGCTCGACGAGGTGCAGAAGACCCGGCTCGCGCCGCTCGCGTCGTCGTGACGCCGCGCGGCGAAACGAAGCGTGCCCGCGCCGGAGATCTCCGGCGCGGGCACGCGCGCTTGGCCGCCGCCGGTGCTTACGTAATACACTCGTTCGGGTTGACGCACGACCATTGGTAGCAGGTCGTGTTGCACGAGTCTCCGCAGGTTCCCTCGCACGAGTTGCACGTCGGCTTCCAGGTGGCCGGGCAGCAGAAGGTGGGCCCGATGCAGGTGCCGACCGTGTACGCGCCGCCGCCCCCGCCGCCGCAGTAGTCCAGGCTGCCGTCGTCCTGGTCGAACGGCCCACTGCGTGCGGCCACCGTGCCCACGCTTACCGCGCTGGGCGCCACGGCGAACGATTCGACCCGCAGCACGGCTACGTCCAACCTCAGCTTTTTCATACCGGCCTCCAACGCTGAAGGGATGAGGAGGTCACAGCGGTGGGGCTGCGCGCGAACCGGCGCACCGCGAATCGGCCGTGCGCCGGCGGATCTACTACAACGTCCCAGCGGGACGCGGCCACACCACTTCACCGTTTGTCCCGCCTTGACCCGCGGCCTCGTTCCGGGCATCGTCCCCGCGCCGGCAGCGACGCCGGTGCAGGCGCTTCCCGTTCTTCGGAAGATGATCACGCCTTCGCGACGACCGCGGCATCATGGCACGACCCCGCGGCCGCAGTCCCGCAGGGACTTTGTGCCCTTGTTGCCGCGAATTCATTCGCCCGGCGAGCCCCGGCGGTCGCGACGGCCGCCATACCCGCTCCCCGGACGCAGCCGATGACCGTCGCCGCGCCCGCCGACGATCGCGAGCCCGGCCGCATCCGCGCGCTGGCGGCGGACCTGCGCGCGCTGCCGCGCGAGGCGTGGGTGGTGTTCGCGGGAACGTTCATCAACCGCTTCGGCTCGTTCGTCCTCACCTTCATCGTGGTGATCCTGGTGGGGCGGGGGCTGACGCCGGCGCAGGCGGGGCTGGCCGCGTCGATGTACGGCGTGGGCGGGATCGGCGCGGCGGCGGCGGGCGGGCACCTGGCCGACCGCATCGGGCGGCGGCGGACGATCGCGCTGTCGATGTTCTCGTCCGCGGCGGCGATGGTGGCGCTGTCGCAGGCGCGCGCGCTGGCGGCGATGGTGGCCCTCACCGCGGTGGCCGGCTTCTGCGCGGAGATGTACCGCCCCGCCGCCGCCGCGCTCCTGGCCGACGTCACGCCGCAGGGCCGGCGCGTGGGCACCTTCGCGCTCTACCGCCTGTTCATCAACCTCGGCTTCGCGCTCGGTCCCGCGACCATCGGCATCTTCGCGCAGCGCTCGCCGACCATCGTGTTCGTGGGAGATGCGATCACGTCGCTGCTCTACGGCTTCATCGTGCTGGCCTTCATCCCCCGCGGCTTCGACCGCGCGGTGGCCGAGGCGCGCACGCAGGACGGCGGCGGCCCCTCGGCGCTGCGGCTGATCGCGCGCGACGGGGCGATGCTCGCGTTCCTGGTCGCCGTGACGATCGGATCGGCCATCCACACGCAGGACATGGCGTCGGTGCCGCTGGAGCTGCGGGCGCGCGGCTACACGCTGGCGCAGTACGGGATGCTGATCTCCCTGAACGGCTTCGGCTGCATGCTGCTCGAGTTGCCGATCGCCGCCGTCACCGCGCGCCTCCCCGCGTGGATCCCGATGTCGGTGGGCACGTTCCTGATCGGCATGGGGATCGCGGCGACGGGGTTCGTGCACGGCGTCGTGGCGCTGGCCGCGACGGTGCTGGTGTGGACGGTGGGCGAGGTGATCGCGTCGCCGGTGACGCACGCGTTCGTGGCGGACCTGGCGCCGCCGGGGGTGCAGGGGCGCTACCAGGCGTCGCTCGGCTTCACGCAAGCGATCGCGTTCGTGCTGGCGCCCGCGGCCGGTGCCGCGCTCTTCGGCTGGAGCCGCCCCACGCTGTGGATCTCGTGCGCGGTGCTGGGACTGGCGGCCGCCCTGACCTTCGTCGCCATCGGCCGCGTCCGCCACGTCCGCACCGTCGCCGAGGAGGTCGCGACGGCGAGCGCGCCGGCCGAGTAGGATCGCCGATCCAACCGGCGGCTGAAGCCGCAGCAACAAGGACGAAAAGCCTCGCAAACCGCGCGAGGCTTCACCTGCCTGCCGACCCGGCGGCGGCGCGGAGTCGATCAGAAGCATGAAGCCGCGGAGACGCAGGTGCGCCTCCGCGGCTTCTCCTTGTCGATCGACGTTCGTCAGCTCGTGGGGTACGGCTGCTCGTCGCGCTCGCGGCGGCGGGTGAGCCACGTCATCAGGAAGCACGCGAGCACCTGCATCCCGAACACCGCCGCCAGCCCGATCGCCGGATCGCCCCCGCGGCCGACGACGCGCCACGCGACGAGGGTGGCGACGAGCGCGCCGATCACCCCGAACCCGTAGCGCCCGCGCCGCCCGCTGAGCCGGTGCACCGCCAGCGGCGTGAACAGGATCGTGGCCGCCGCGCCCACCAGCAGGCGCTTGCGGCTGTCGACGACCACGCCCTGGATCGCCAGGGCCCACGACGCGACGAAGAGCGCGACCGCCACCGTGGTCAGCGTGAACTCCCACGCCGCGCGGAGAAAGCGCCGGACCAGGCTCGGCCGCGGCTGCGCCTGCATCGGCTGCTGCGGCGGCGCGTATCCGTACGGCTGCGCGGGCGGCTGGTGCGCGGGGACCGGTGTCGCCACGCGGTACGGGGGATACGTCGCCTGCGCGAGCACCCGCTGCGGCTCGGACGCGTAGAGGCGCGTCCCCTCGTCCTCCGGCACGGCGACCGGACGCGGCGGGGGCGACGGCGTCGAGCGCGCGTACGTCGGCTGCGGCGCGAACGGCGCGGGTGACGGCGGCACGACCGTGCGCGGCCGCGCGCCCGCCGATCCCGGTGCGATGCCGGAGAGCGCGTCCGACATCGCCTGCGCGTCGGGGAAGCGCTCGGCGGGGGTGCGCGCGAGGGCGCGGACGAGCACGGCGTAGGTCGCGTCGTCCAGCTCGGGCGCGCGCTGGCGGAGGAGGCGCACGGCGTCGCTCACCTCGGCGGCGGCGCGCGCGGGCTCGGCGGAGGTGAACGGGCGCGTCCCCGTGACCAGGTGGTATCCCACCGCGCCCAGGCTGAACACGTCCGACGCGGCGGTGATGCGGTCGTCGCCGCGCAGCTGCTCGGGCGAGGCGTACGCGGGCGAGAACGGCGCCTGGCCGTAGACGGTGAGCTGCGTCATCGTCCCGTCCTCCACCCCCACCTGCGCGATGCCGAAGTCCAGCACGCGCACGTGCACGCCGGCGTGCGCGTCGTCGGCCTCCAGGAACAGGTTCCCGGGCTTCACGTCGCGGTGCACCATCCCCGCGCGGTGGCCGGCGGAGAGGCCGCGCGCCGCCTGGCGGAGGATGTCGACGGACTCGGCCAGCGGCGGCGGGCCGGCGCGCATCAGCCGCGCGGCCAGGTCCTCGCCGCGCATCAGCTCCATCACCAGGAAGTCCAGGTCCAGCTCGGGATCGGTGCCGAAGTCGTGCACCTGCACCACGTTGGGGTGCCGCAGCGCCGCGGCCGCGCGCGCCTCGCGGTGGAAGCGCTGGCGCAGCCGCGCCAGCTCGCCGGGGTCGGTGGTCACCGCGCCGACCACCTTCACCGCCACCGGGCGCGACAGGCGCTCGTCGACGGCGCGGTACACGGCGCCCATCCCGCCGCGCCCGATCACCGCCTCGATCAGGTAGCGGCCGGCCAGCGTGCGCCCGGCCAGCAATCCCGCGATCCCGTACATCTAGATCCAGTGGTGGGGAGATACGGCTCGCGACGCCGCGAGGTCGGCAGATTGAAACCTGCCGCTGGAACATCGGGAAACCCGCCTTCGCGGGCTGCGCCGGAGGACCGGCGCGACGAACGGCGAACTCCGCTGGCGATTTCGGCTTAGAAGCTTGTACGCGGGGAGGGCGCCTTCAGTTTCCGCGACCGACTCGGCACTCAGCACTCAGCACCGGGATCAGCTCACCGGGCGGCGAAGATCGAACTCCAGCCGGAAGCGCTGGCGCACGCCCGGCCGCGCGACGGTGTAGGCGAAAGTGTCGCCGTCGAGGATCTCGAGCGACCAGACGTTGCTGGCGGCGGGCGGAAGCATCTGCGCGGTGGCGCTGTCGGCGGCGAAGTCCTGCCGCTCCGGCGTCCCCGCCGTGCGCGTGACGCCGCCGTAGCCGGTCGCCTCGCCGCCGGGGACGTCGTGCGTCAGCGCCAGCGCGCCGTCCACCCGCCGCACGATCCAGCTGCGCGATGAATCGGGCCCGATCACGAACCCGATCCGCACCTCGGCCGGCGAGCACTGGCGCACGTGGATCAGCAGCCGGTTGCGAACGAAGGTCTGGTCCGTTCCCTCCGCCATCCGTCCCTCGAACGTGCGCCCGCACAGCTGCGACAGCCGCCGCCAGAACACCTCCTGCTCCGTCGACCGCAGGCTCGAGCGCGGCGGCGGCCCCACGCTGAACAGGCATCCCCCCAGCAGCAACGGCAGCGCGGCAGCGAAGAGACGGCGGCGGAACGGCGCGATCACGGGAGATGGAGATGGCGGCTGCGGGAAGAGCGAAGGCGATGAGGCCCTGAAGATTACCGTCGCACCGCGACCGAGCCAACCCCCGCGTCCGACGCGGGGATGGTCGCGACGCGTGACGAAGACGGGGGAAGCGACGTGATGAAGTCCGCGAAGGCGGACTGCGTGTGGTTGTAGCCGCGACTTGAGTCGCATCCTCCCCCCACCCATCCGCAACCATCCGCACCCTATCGCGGACGCTGCCAACGCCTTTCCTCCCTGCCCTCGCGCTCCGGATCCGCGGCGGGCTGCGTCACTCCTCCTCTCCCAGCAGCACGCGCAGGCTCAGCTCGCGGTTCTGCAGGAAGTCGCGGTACACCTGGTAGTGCTCCGTCTCCTCGTACTCCGTTCGCCGCACCCCCTCCTCGCCGAAGTGGTAGATCCACGCGACGGGATACGCCAGCACGATGGGCGAGTGGCTGGCGATGACGAACTGCGCGCCCGCGCGCACGTGGCGGTGCAGGAGCGTGAGGAAGCTCATCTGCCGGATGGGGCTGAGCGCGGCCTCGGGCTCGTCCAGCAGCACCAGCATCCGTCCATGGAGACGATGCTCGAACAGCGCCAGGAACGCCTCGCCGTGCGACTGCTCGTGCAGCGCGCGCCCGCCGTACAGGTCGCGGTTGCGCCGCGGCAGCGCCTTCATCCACTTCTCCTCGTCCTGCCGCTCCACAGCCGTGGCCACGTTGTAGAAGCTCTCCGCGCGCAGGAAGTAGCCGCGCATCTCCAGCCGCCCGGGGATGCGTACGTCGAGCCAGCGGTGGAGATCGGTGTGCGACTCGCGCGTGGCGAACTCCACCTCGTGCAGCGCGCCGCCCTCGGGGTTGAAGCCGCACGCCACGGCGATGGCCTCCAGCAGCGTGCTCTTGCCGCTGCCGTTCTCGCCGACGAAGTAGGTGACGGAAGGGTGGAGGGGGAGGCGGTGCAGCCCGCGCACGGCGGGAAGGGAGAACGGATACCGCTCGAACGACGGCACCTCGTCGCGCCGCAGCCGCACCTCGCCCAGGTAGGCCACGCGTCAGGCGGCGGCGCGGTCCAAGAACGGGGCGAAGCGCGCGTCGTGCTTCGTGGGGGTGAAGCGGATCAGCTCGTAGTCGGCCACCTTCTCGGCGAAGAACGGGTCGTCGACGATGATCTTCATCGCCTCCAGTTCGTTCTCCACGTCGGCGATGATCACGCCGCCGGTGCGCGGCTCGCGCGGGCCGCTGACGATGAACTTCCCCTCGCGGTAGAAGCGGTCCAGCCACTCGCGGTGCGCGGGCGTCAGGCGCTCCACCTCGTCGATGGGCTTGAGGTACTTCAGCAGCAGCACGAACATGGCTCCCTTTCGGCGCGGTGTGGGGATCGTGCCCGGGAGTGTAGCCCGCCCGCCGACGCCGTCGCAAGCCGGGAAGGTATCAGTCGCCAGCCCGGGCGCGATCGGCGAATCCTCCCCCGATCTCCGTCCTGTCGCTCCATCCCCACGGCGTGTACGGCGGCGCGGGCGGGGGGAGATGGAGATGCGGCGCGCCCGCGGCGCCCATCTCGCGCGCGGGACGGAGATCAATCGACTGCAGCCACCCCACGAGAGGCCGATCCACCGGGCGCCGGGCCTTTCGCTCGTCGTTGATCTTCCGCCAGACGGCCATCGTGGATGCGACCGCGAGCGCCGGACAGCCGATCACGAGCGCCGCGCCCAGTGCGACGAACCAGAGGGACGTCCCCTGGGAGAAAAGCCTCACCCCCTCCGCCGTCCCCGCGAGGCAGTCCAGCAGCACGGCGACGAGGATGGGGACGTTCAGCGTCCGCGCGTACGCACGCCAGAGCCAGCCCAGCACGCCCGCGACGATGTCCCCGACGAAACCGCAGATGAAGTCGAGGAAGAACTCTACGAAGAATACACCGAACATGACGCTCTCCCGCGGGACGAGGGAAGACGACGTCCCTGCTTCAGGACTACGCGGCGCGGGCGAGGCGGTTTCGGTGGGGCGGGCTCAGGAACCGGGGAGATGCGACGGGTTCATCGCCAGCACGGCGTCGTGCAGCAGGCCGTTGCTGGCGACCACGCCGCGCCAGGCGGGGTTCGGCTGGTTGTAGCGGAACGGCTCGCCGAGCGGCCCGGTGACGCGGCCGCCGGCCTCGGTGACGAGCACGGCGGCGCCCGCCACGTCCCACTCGTTCTTCGGGCCCGAGGAGACGAAGACGTCGGCGGTGCCGTCGGCCACCTTCGCCATCTTGTACGCGGTGCTGCCGAGTGGCGACACGCGCCACGGCTCCACGAAGTGCGCCAGCTCGCCGCGGCGGATCTCCCAGCGAGAGCCGATGAGCGTCCGCGCCTGCGCGCGCTCGTCCGTCGCCGAGACGCGGATGGGCGCGCCGTTCAGGAACGCGCCGCCGCCCGCGACCGCGTGGTACAGCTCGTCCGTGGCGGGATTGAAGACGACGCCCAGCACGGGCTCGCCGCCGTCCACCAGCCCGATGCTGACGGCGAACTCGGCGATCCCCTTCACGAACGAGTTGGTGCCGTCGATGGGGTCGACCACCCAGAGCCGCTCCTTCGCCAGCCGTGCCGGCGAGTCGCGCGTCTCCTCCGACAGCCAGCCGTACTCCGGCCGCGCGCCCAGCAGCATCTCGTGGAGAATGCGGTCCGCGGCGAGGTCGGCGTCGGTCACCGGCTGGTCCGGCGCCTTGAAGCGCACCTCCTGCTCCGCGTGGAACGCCGGCAGGATGGCCTCGCCCGCCGCGCGGATCGCCCGAATCGCCAGCTCCAGGTCGGCGTTGTAGTCCGTCACTTCACAAAATCCTGAAGGCTCACGGCCGTACCTGGAAACTGCGCCAGCAGCTTTGCATCAGCTGTAACCAGCTTCCACCCGCGGGCTTGGGCCAGATGCACGAACTCACAATCGTAAGCCGCACACCCTGACCCATCCGCAAGCGAGAGCACCGACTGCGACTCGACTTGGAACTCCTTACCGTGCAGCAGCTTCTCCGCCGCCTCCATGGCTTTCAGCGCGACCGCCAGCGTAATCTGACGCGACCGGACATACTTCCAGAGTACGTTGCGCATCTCGCTGCGCCACAGGATCGGCGCAGCCCACAGTGGATCCTTGTAGAACACAGCCTCGGCATCAGCCGTAAACGGGCCTTGGATAATGAAGTACCCGATCAGATTGGTGTCCGCTACGATCACGGCCGGCCCTCGTTGACCGCTTCTTCGAACATTTCCGGGGTAAGCGGTATGACCTCACCGATCTCTGCACGCACAGCACGTACGCGAGCAAGCATTTCCTCGGGATCGAACCTTACCGGCCCGACCGATTGCTCCAGCACATAAAGCGCCTCGCTATTCAGGCTGCGGCGATGCAGTTCCGCGCGCCTGCGGAGCCGATCGAGCAGTTCGTCCGGAATACCCTTGAGCGTCAGCGTAGCCATATGCACCTCCTCCCAAAGTGGTTGCAAAATGGAACCAAATTGAATATAGAACGGCCCCCGCGGAACGCAACCCGCGGATGGCCGTGATATCCAACGTCGTTGCTGTCTCAGCTTCTGTCGGGGAGGACGGGCGTGTCGGGGTCTTGCGGGAAGCCGCGTTCGGCGGCGCGGACGAAGGCCTCCACCACGCGCGGGTCGAACTGGGTGCCGGCGCAGGCGCGGATCTCGGCGAACGCGGCCTCGTCGGTGTTGGCGCCGCGGTAGGGGCGCGAGGTAACCATGGCGTCGTAGCAGTCCACCACCGCCACGATCCGCCCGTGCAGCGAGATCTCCTCGCCGCGCAGGCCGGCCGGGTAGCCGGTGCCGTCCCACCGCTCCTGGTGGTGGAGCACGGCGGGAAGGCCCGGGCGCAGGAACGAGCTGCTGTCCATCACCCGCGCCCCGATCTCGGGGTGGCGCTTCATCTCCGCATACTCCTCGGGCGTCAGCGCGCCGGGCTTGCGCAGGATGGTGTCGCTCACCCCGATCTTCCCCACGTCGTGCAGCATGGCGCCGATCCACAGGGCGCGCAGCTCGTCGCCCGACAGCCCCAGCTCGCGCCCCGTGGCCGCCGCGTAGCGCGAGACGCGCTCCACGTGGCCGCCGGTGTAGTCGTCGCGCGTGTCGATGGCGGTGGCGAGGGAGCGGAGCGCATCCACCATCATGCTCTCCATCTGCTTCGCCTGTTCGGCGACCCGGCCTTCGAGATGCTGCTGGTAGCCGCGGTTCTCGCGCACCAGCCGGCGGTGCTCCAGCGCGCGCTCGCACGCCAGCAGCACCTCGTCCACGTTGAAGGGCTTGACCAGGTAGTCGTCGGCCTGCAGCCGCAGCGCCTGCACGGCGTTCTCCACCGTCCCCGCGCCGGTCAGGATGATGAATGCGGCGGAGTCGTCCGACGCCTTCACCCGGCGCAGCAGCTCCAGCCCGCTCATCACCGGCATCTGCAGGTCGCTGAGCACCAGGTCGGCGCCGCCCTCCTCGAACAGGCGCAGCGCCTCGGCGCCGTCACCCGCCTCGCGCACGTCGTACTGGGCGAGGATGAGGCGGAGCGCCTTGCGGATCGCCGCGTCGTCGTCGGCGACGAGCAGGCGGGGCGCGGCGCCGCTCACCGCGCCCCTCCGGTGGATGCGCCCGGCTCCACGCGGAAGTCGCGCACCACCAGCAGGCACTCGTGCGCGGTGCGCACCCCCGCCAGGCCGCGCACCGACAGCTCCGACGACGGCACGCGCGCCACCTCCGCGCCGTTCACGCGGAAGACGGTGACCGTGTCGGTCACCACCACCTCCAGCTCGTTCGGCCGTCCCTCCTCGTCCACGTCGCGGCGGATGGCGCCGCTTTGCGTCCAGTCGCGCACCACCGGCGTCTCCGCGCCCTGGCGGCGCTTCACCAGGAAGCTGCCGTCGCCGCGGACGAGGAGGTAGCTGTAGACCTGCCCCGTCTCCGGCCCGTCCAGCCCGCTCCCGCCGAACAGGATCCCGTAGCCCTCGTGCAGCCGGCCGCGGTGCTTGGTGAAGGTGGCGCGGAGGGTGTACGGCGGCGCCAGCTCCTGCGCGCCCGCGGGCCAGAGGATGGTGTGCGGCCCCGTCTCGATCGCCACCGAATCTCCCCCGACGACGAGCGCCTCGCCCGCCGCGGGATTCGTCTTCCACGCCGCCGCCGCGGCGCTCGGAGATGCATCGCCGCCGCGCGCGGGCTGCCCCTGCGCGCCGTCCTTGCCGCGGCACCCGCCCAGCATCGCCGCCAGCGCGAGCACCGAGGCGGCGCGGGCGAATCGCGATCCCATGTCGTGGAGATACGGTGCGGTCATGGGGCGAGCGCCTGGCGGAGCGCGTCCATCGGCAGGTCCTTGAGCTTGATCTCGAGCGGCACCACGTACTCGGCGTTGGTCTGCGTGCGCAGGTGGAAGGTGTCGACCAGGTGCACGGGAACGTCCTGCCGGATCGGCACGTTGGAGCGTACGGGCACGCTGATGACCCGGTTTCCGAACGGAGTGTTGAAGGGGACGCGGACGTCGGTGTTGATGGGAAGCGTGGTGCGCAGCTTCACCACGTAGCGCTGGTCGATGGGGATGTCGAAGGAGACCGGCGTGCCCGCGGGGATGCGCACCGTGTACTTGATGGCCGCGTTCGAATGCTGCAGCCGGTCGGCGACGCGGTCCAGCGCCGGCGCCAGCGTGCGCTCCGGCCGCCGCAGCCGGTGGATCAGCACGCCGTTCACCGCCAGCGAGACGACGGCGAGGAGGAGCGCGGCGGGCGCCATCCAGGGAGCGCGGAACGCGAGCGGGTTCGCCAATCTGCGTCGGTGCCGGGTGCGTGGCCGGAAGGTGCGGGTCGGCGGAAGATAAGCAGCGGGCGCGAGATGCGCGAGCGCCGCGGCTCTTCACCGTGGGCTAGACACTCCTGCCTGCAATTACGATTGCATGCAAACGTAATTGCAGGCAGGAGTGTAGATTTTGTTAGGTGGTAAGTCGTTGTCCTGCCCGGTCAGCTCACGTCGCATACAGCTCCTCCAGCGACCAGAGGATCACCGGATGCCCGCTCTCCTCGGCTTCCTCGCGGAAGTTGCGCGTGAATCCCTTCGCCGCCACGTAGAACAGCGGTGCGTCCGCCTTCAATCCAGCGTGCGCCCACGCGCGTCCGGCGTCGGCCGCGCGGCTCAGCATCTCGAGGTGCCGGCGATGCACGGCGGCGCCGATCGGTGCGTAGTCCCACTTGATCGCGCCGGTCATCGTCCGCCCGTTCGCGAGCGGCGCCACGACGTCGATCTCCAGCGAGCGGCGCATCCGGTCCACCCCTTCCCATCGGCCCCAGCGCTCCACCATCGGCAGCCCCAGGGCGGATGCACGGCGGTCGTAGGCCTGGGTGGCGATTCGCTCGAACTCCAGTCCCATGTACGCATCCAGGTCGGGCGCCGCGGACACCTCCCAAACGTCGGCGGGGGGATAGCGCTCGAGGATCGAGGCATTCGGCGCCACGAAGCGGTGATAGAAGCGGAACGCGGCATCGGCGATGGCGTAGCGCACTGCCTCGTTCGGTCTTGCATCGACGTTGCGGCGCTCTTCCAGGTAACCGAGCTCCACGAGCGTCGACAGCTTGGAGCGGAGCCCGTGGTCGTTCGCCAGCCCGGCGCGCTGGGCGATCTCGTTCCGCTCCGTGCAGCCGTCGGCGACCGCACGCAGGATCGCCCGGTACTTGGGCACCTCCCGGAGCCCCTCCTCCTGGTCCAGGGCCGTCTCCACCAGCTGCCGCACCTCGCCGCGCGGGGAGAGCAGCAGGTCCGCGGCGTTCTCGGCCAGCGAGCGCGTGGGATCGACCGCGGCCAGGTAGCGCGGCGTGCCGCCGAAGATGCCGTAGAGATACGCACGGTCGCGAAGGTCCGTGAACGGCGCCAGCTCCGCCGCGTGCCAGTAGGTGAACGGCTGCAGCTTCTGGTGCCACGAGAAGCGCCCGTACAGCGGCGCTCCTCCGCCGGCGAGCGCCTCCATGGTGGACACGGCCGAGCCCGAGAGGACGATCAGCAGGGGAATGGAAGGCTGGGCGGGTCGGTTGATCTGCTCCCACACCGCGTTGAGCTCCGAAGCCACTGCGGCGACCCCTTCCCCGCCATCCGCCAGGTACTGGAACTCGTCGAGAACGAAAGCGGTGGCCTTCGACGGCTCGGCGGCGGCACGCCGCGTGGCGATGTCGGCGACCAGGCGGAAAACGGAGCGCCACGTCGGGTGATCCTCCGGCTGGATCTCCTCCCCGGACCATGCGGCCAGGTCGCGCAACAGCTGCCGGCGATTCAGCTCCGGCGTGGTCTGGGCGGCCGTGTAGAGAAAGAGCACATCCTCCGGCCACGCGCGGGCGAGGAGGTACGTCTTGCCGACACGCCGGCGCCCGGTGAGCAGCGCGAGCGTCGGCCGGCAACGCTGCAGCAGCGCGGTCAGCTCATCGCGTTCCCGTTCGCGGTCGACCAGCAGCACCAGAACCTCCAGATCCAATCACCGCATGCAATCATAATTGCATGCAATCGTGTTTGCATGCAAACGTAATTGCATGCAAACGTAATTGCAAGCAGCTTCGGAAGTAAAAACGCGGGCGCCGGCTCTCGGCCGGCGCCCGTGTCGTCCGTCGGGAAGCAGCCGCCGGCGTCAGGCCATCAGCTTCTTCACCTCTTCGGTCATGCGCGGGAGGATCTGGAAGAGGTCGCCGACGATGCCGTAGTCGGCCACCTTGAAGATCGGCGCCTCGGGGTCCTTGTTGATGGCCACGATGTAGCGGCTGGTGCGCATCCCCGCGAGGTGCTGGATGGCGCCGCTGATGCCGACGGCGATGTACAGCGTGGGCGCCACCGTCTTCCCCGTCTGCCCCACCTGGTCGCCGTGCGGGCGCCACCCGGCGTCGACCACCGCGCGCGACGCGCCGACCGCCGCGCGTCCGCCGAACGCCTCGGCCAGCTCCTCCAGCAGCTTGAAGTTCGCGGGATCCTGCAGCCCGCGCCCGCCACTGATCACGATGGGCGCCTCGGACACGTCCAGCTTCTCGCCCGCGGCGGCCTTGATCTCCGTCACCACCGCGCCGAAGTCGGCCGAGCCGAGATCGACGTCGAGCGACTCGACGGCGCCGGCCTTCGGGCTCTCCGCCGCCTGGAAGACGTTGGGGCGAATGGAGATCACCGCAGGCTTCTGCGAGACGGCCACCTTGCCGAACACCTTCCCCGCGTAGCGCGGCCGGGTGACGGAGACGGCGCCGCCCTCGGCGTCCAGCCCCGTGGCGTCGCTCAGGTAGTCGACGCCGAGACGCGCGGCCACCCGCGGCGCCAGGTCCTTCCCCAGCGCGGTGGCGGGGAAGAGCGCCGCGTCGCAGCCGTGCTCCTTGATGAAGTTCACGATCACGGTCGTGAACCCCTCGGGCGAGTACCGGTCGAACGCGCCCGACTCGCCGACGAACACCTTGTCGGCGCCGTACTTCCCCAGCTCGCCCGCGGCGCCGGACAGGCCGGAGCCGCCGAGCGCCACCGCGTGCACCTCGGTGCCGGCGGCGTCGGCCAGCTTGCGGGCGGCCGTCACCACCTCCTGCGCCACCTTGCGCAGCTCGCCGTCGCGCGACTCCGCGAACGCGAAAATCCCTGCCATATCGAATGACCTCGTGGTCAGAGGATCAGAAACGTCAGATCACTTTGGCTTCCGTGCGCAGCAGCCGCAGCAGCTCGGGGACGGCGTCGGGGCCCTCGCCCACGATGCGGCCGGCCTGGCGCTCGGGTGGATACGACAGCGTGGCCTGCGCGGCCGGCGCGTCGACGCTGGCGGGCTTCTCCTCCAGCGGCTTCTTCTTGGCCGCCATGATTCCCTTCAGCGACGCGTAGCGCGGCTCGTACGCGCCCTTGGTGATGGTCAGCGCGCACGGCATGCGCAGCTCCACCACCTCGGCGCCGCCCTCGATCTCGCGGTGCGCCGTCACCTTCCCGTTGTCGACGGAAAACTCCGTCACCGCGCTAACGACCGGGATCCCCAGCAGCTCGGCCACCATCGGCCCCACCGCCTGCAGGTCGTCGTCGATGGCCTTCATTCCGAAGAGGACGAGATCGTATTCGCGCCCCTCGATCTCCGCGGCCAGCACCTTCGCGGCGGCAAGCCCCTCGGGGGTGCGGTCGGCCTTCAGCAGCACGGCGGCGTCGGCGCCCATGGCCAGCGCCGTGCGCAGCGTCTCGGCCGACGACGCGTCGCCCACGCTGATCACGGTGACCTCGCCCTGCCCCGCGGCTTCCTTGTGCTTCAGCGCCGCCTCGACGGCGAACTCGTCGTACGGGTTCAGCACGAACTTCACGCCCGACGGGTCGATGCTGCTCCCGTCGCCGGCAATGCGAATGCGCGCCTCGGTGTCCGGGACGCGCTTTACGCACACGATGCTCTTCACGCGCATCTCCCTGGTTCGGATGAAACACCGGTGCCCGCCGGGGGCGCCGGAGGCGGGAATTCTAGCGCTTGTGACGAATCGTGCAAGGCTCGAACGAGCGTTCGGGGACGGATTTAGGAGATTTCCGGACCCGCACGCCGGGCATCGTCCGCCGCCGCGATCCACTCGCCCCGCCAGCGATGCGGATGCAGGGGGATGATGCACGAAAAACGCCTCCCTCTCGCCAAGCGAGAGGGAGGCGGTGTACGCCGGCATTCGCGCGCTACGGCCGCGTCGCCGGCGCCGAAGGCGAGGCTGTCGCCGGGCCGGCGGGCTTCGCGGCCGTGTCGTTGTTCGCGGCGGCGGCGCGAGTCGAGTCCTGGCCGCCCAGGTCCTCGATGTGGGTAGTGGTGTCGACCATCCCCTGCGCGGCGGCCTGCTCGGGCGTGAGCGCCTGCGCCTGCTGCTTGAGCTGCGCGTCGCTCACGCCGTCCATCGGCGTGTTGTTGGCGGTGTCGACCTGCACCGGCGGCCCGGACGCGCGGTCGTCGTCTCCCTTCCCGCACCCCCCCAGCACCGCCGCGGCCAGCACCAGGCCGCAGCCCGCGATTCGCCCTGCATTCGTCATCGCACTACTCCTTCGGGGGGAAGGTACGTCGCCGCACGGTCCGCGTGGGGAACGGATGGCCGTGCGGCCGCAAGTACAGATCCTTCGGTCGCTTGGGCTTCCTCAGGATGACGTCTCACCGGCCGGGGATCAAGATCGGCGTTGCCCGATCACGGAGATCCAGCGGCCGCGCCCGATTCGCCCGGACCTACTCCGCCGCGCGGCGCTGGCTTTCGAGCGAGTCGTGGAAGTCGCGGATGCGGGCGACCACCTCGCGGGCGCGCTCCCAGTGCGGCATGGCGCCGGTGGGCAGCGAGATCACGGTGGCGTTCGCGCGCCCGTCGAGCTCGGGGATGCGCGTGTAGCTCTCCATCCGCCGGTTCTCCACGCTGCCGTGGATCACCAGCAGCGGCTGGCGCAGCCGGCGGAAGGTCTCCAGCGCCTCCTCGGGGAACATCCGCCCGCTCAGGAAGTCGTCCAGCGGCCGCGGCGCCCCTTCCACCCGCGCCGTCTCGGCCGCGAAGTTGACGTACTCGTCGGGCACCCCGAACTCGGGGGTGAACAGGTTGTCGCGCGCGAACTTCGCCAGCGCCTCGGGCGTGGTCAGCCGGTCGTAGAAGGCCCGCTGCACGCCGGGGAGGGTGAAGAGGAGGCGCGACCATCCTCGCCCGATCTCCGCCGGCTCGTCGCCCAGGCCGGCGGGCTCGATGGCCACCAGCGAGCGCACCAGGTCGGGCCGCCGCCGCGCCACCTCGGCCGCGTACGTGGCGCCGAGCGACAGGCCGACGATGTCGGCGCCGCCGGCGGGGCGCAGCACGCGCTCCAGGAAGTGCTCGAGCTGGTCTTCCAGCACGTCGGGCGTGTAGTCGATCTCGGGCCGGTCGCTGTGCCCGAAGCCCAGCCACTCCAGCGCGTACACGGGGCGGTCGCGGTCGCGCAGGAAGGCGCGCGCCAGCGGCCGCATCTCGTGCGCGCTGGCCACGGCGTTGATGGAGTGCAGCAGCACCAGCGGCCGCCCGCGCCCCTCGCGCCCGTACCAGGCGTAGTGCACGTCGCCCCAGGGCACGTAGTCCAGCCGCATCCCCAGCGCGTTGGGAAGCTCGGTCACCGGGCGGCGGCGGCCGCGCCCCGCGCCCAGCAGGTACACGGCGTAGGCGGCGGCCGCGGCCGCGCCCAGCCCCGCCGCGGCGCGCCGGGGCGTCACCCCGAACAGCCCGCGCCGCTTCGGCTCCTCCGCGGGCTGCTCGTCCCGCTGCTCGCGCCCGTCCTCCTCGCGCTCCCTGCCGTCGTCGCCCTCAGGCCCGTCCATCTGCGCGCTCTCCGTGTCCGCCGCTGTCCCCGCGCCCCTCGAACCGGGATGCTGTGCAATCGCCATGCGAAACGCAAGGCCCGGCGCACCGGCGCCGGGCCATACAACCACGAAAAGAAGTCCTAAGTCCTTGGTCCTAAGTCCTGAGTTCGTCCAGTCCAGCGTCCCGAGATTGGCTCGCCACCGACTCACTTGGGACTTAGGACTCAGGACTTAGGACTTCTTTTCCCTTCCCTACAACGACCGGATCACCGACCGCGGTGCCTGGCCCGGCTGGCCCGGCGCGGCGGCGGGCTGCTGCCACTCCGCCGGCCAGAGCGAGTTGGCGCTGCGCTCCGCCCAGTTCATCGGCCACGCGCCCAGGAAGAAGAGGAGCACCACCAGCGCGGCCGCCAGCCCCACCCCCGCCATCGCCGGGGCGGGAAGGCGCGCGGCGCGGTGCTCGCCGGCCACCCGCGGCGGCGCCATGTACATCACCACGATCACGCGCAGGTAGTAGAAGTAGCTGAGCAGCGAGGCCAGCACCAGGATCACCGCCAGCGGCGTCAGCTGGCTGGCGATGGCGGCGCGCAGGATGTACAGCTTGCCCAGGAACCCCGCCGTCAGCGGGAAGCCCGCCAGCGACAGCAGGAAGATGGCGAAGAGCCCCGCCAGCACCGGCTTCTCGCGCGCGAAGCCGGTCCAGTCCTCCAGCGCCACCCGCTCGTGCCCCGTGGCCTCGCGCGAGTTGGCGATGAGGATGGCGAACGCGCCCGCCGTCATCAGCGTGTAGACGAGCAGGTAGAAGAGGAACGCCGCCGCGCCGTCGGCCGAGTTGGAAAGGAGGGCGACCAGCAGGTAGCCGGCGTGCGCGATCGACGAGTACGCCAGCATCCGCTTGAGGCTTCCCTCGGTCAGCGCGATCAGGTTCGCGCCCACCATGGTCACCACGGCGATCCAGAAGCCGATCTGCTGCCAGTGCTGCGGCGCGCCGCCGAAGCCGATCACGAACACGCGGATGAAGCTCGCGAACGCCGCCGCCTTCACCCCGGTGGACATCAGCGACGTCACCGGCGTGGGCGCGCCGTCGTACGCGTCGGGCGTCCACATGTGGAAGGGCATGGCCGCCACCTTGAAGCCGAACCCCACCATCAGCATGGCCATCCCCGCCAGCAGCAGCGGCGTCACCTGCGCACCGCTGCCGAGGACGAGCCTGCCGAGGAGCGGGATGTCCGTCGTCCCCGTCGCTCCCCAGGTCAGCGCGATGCCGAAGAGGAAGAACGCGCTGGAGAAGGCGCCCAGGAGGAAGTACTTGAGCGCCCCCTCCGCGCTGCGCTCGTCCAGCCGGTCGAAGCCCACCAGGCAGTAGATGGGGATGGAAAGGAGCTCCAGGCCGATGAACACCATCAGCAGGTCGCGCGCGCCCGCCATCATCAGCATCCCCGCGGTGGAGAACAGCACCAGCGCGTGGAACTCGCCGCGGTTGATCCCCCGCCGGTCCAGGTACCCCTGCGCCATCAGCAGCGTGAGCGCGGCGGAGGCCAGGATCACCAGGTCGATGAAGATGCGGAAGCGGTCCATCGCCATCATCGCCGGGCCGGGGCCGGCCTGCACGTTCCACAGCCCGAGCGCCGCGGCGGCCGTGGCCACCACGCCGGCCAGCGCCAGCCAGCCGATGGAGGGCCGGCTCGGCTCGGAGCGGCTCCCCTTCTGCGCCACGTCCACGATCAGCACCAGCATCCCCCACGCGCACAGCACGATCTCGGGGAGCGCCGCCAGCACGTAGCCGGAGGGGCGGGAGAGGTCGAGCACGGCGCTCATCGCCCCGCCTCCGCGCCGCGCTGCATCGCCACCTGCCCGCGCGTGGTCACGCCCGGCATGTCGGGGATCAGCTTGCTCCGCTGCACCGCCACCAGCACGTCGCGCGCGGCCGGCTCCATCCGGTCCAGGAAGGGCTTCGGGTAGAAGCCGATCCACAGGATCAGCGCGACGAGCGGGACCAGGATCGCCAGCTCGCGGCCGTTCAGGTCGGGGATCCGCAGGTTTGCCGGCTTGTCGAGCCGGTTGAACACCATCTTCTGCACCATCGGCAGCATGTAGTACGCGGCGAAGATCACCCCCAGGGCCGACGCGATGGCGAACCATGGGTGCGTCTCGAACGCGCCCAGCAGCACCAGGAACTCGCTCACGAACCCGGCCGTGGTCGGCAGCCCGACGGACGCCATCCCCGCGAACACCAGCATGGTGGCGAAGAGCGGGACCGAGGCCGCCAGCCCGCCGAAGTCCTCGATCTCGTAGCTGTGGCGCCGCTCGTACAGCATCCCCAGCAGGAAGAAGAGCATCGGCGTCGACAGGCCGTGACCGATCATCACCAGCAGCGCGCCCTGCATCCCCTGCAGGTTGAAGGCGAAGATGCCCAGGATCACGAAGCCCAGGTGCGCCACCGAGGTGTAGGCCACCAGCTTCTTCGCGTTGGGCTGCACGGCGGCCACCATCGCCGTGTAGATGATGCCGATCAGCCCCAGCGCCATTGCCCACGGCGCCACCCGTCCCGCCCTCGCGGCGTCGGGGAAGAGCGGGAGGGCGAAGCGGATGAAGCCGTACGTCCCCATCTTCAGCAGCACGCCGGCCAGGACCACGGAGCCGGCCGTGGGCGCCTGCACGTGCGCGTGCGGGAGCCAGGTGTGGAAGGGGAAGATCGGCACCTTGATGGCGAAGGCCAGCGCGAACGCCAGGAAAAGGAGCGACTGCTGCAGCCCGGTCAGCTGCATCTGCTGGAAGGCGAAGTAGCTGAAGCTGGGCTCCAGCGGGCGCGGGCCGCTCCACATCCAGAAGAGGTAGAGGATGGCCACCAGCATCAGCAGCGAGCCCACGGTGGTGAAGAGGAAGAACTTCACCGCCGCGTAGATGCGCTCCTTCCCGCCCCAGATCCCGATCATGAAGTACATCGGGATCAGCATCACCTCCCAGAACACGTAGAACAGGAACATGTCCAGCGCCACGAACACCCCGATCACGCCCGTGGTCAGCGCCAGCAGCGAGGCGTAGAAGCCGCGCTTCCCTTCCTTGATGTACGTCCACGACCCCAGCACCATCAGCGGCAGCAGGAGGGTGGTCAGCAGCACCATGAAGAGCGAGATCCCGTCCAGCCCCAGCTGGTAGTGGATCCCCCATTTCGGGAACCAGGCGGCGTCGACGCAGTTCTGGAAGGCGGGCGAGTTCACCGGGAACGACGGCAGGGTGCAGCGCGCGCCCGGCTCGAAGGTCCAGAAGAGCGGCACCGACACCAGGAACTCGATGACTCCCACCCCCAGCGCCACCTCGCGCGCGTTCTCCTCGCCCGACAGGTACGCGGCCAGCGCGCCCATCAGCGGGAAGACGATGAGGAGGGTGAGGATCCAGTGGCTATGGTAGAAGGCTTCCACGTCCTTATTCCGCCGTCACAGGGCCACGAAGGCGCCGAGCACGATCACCACGCCCACCACCAGCACGAAGGCGTAGGTGTTGAGCTGTCCCGTCTGCAGCCGCCCGAAGGCGATGCCGAACATCTGCGAGAGCCGCCCGAACAGGTCCACCGTCCAGTCGATCACGCCCATGTCGAAGCGCGCGAAGAGGCGGGAGAGTCCTCCCACGGGCCTGACCACGATGCGGTCGTACAGCTCGTCGACGTACCACTTGTTGTAGAGCACGCGCTCCGCGTCGCCCTTGTACTCGGGCTCCGTGGCCGCGTCGCCGATCCGGTCGCGCCGCGCGCCGATCACCGCCCAGGCGACCGCCAGCCCGCCGATGCCGATGGCGATGGCCAGGGCGATGGGCCAGAGCGCGTGCTCGGGCTCCGGCAGCCGCCCGACGCTCTGCGCGATCACGTTGTCCGCGCCGGCCAGCGCGGGGTGGAGCCAGTGGTGCAGCGCCTCGTCCTGCCCGAAGTTGAAGGCGCTCACGATGGGCACGTGCGGTTCCACGTTCACCAGGCCGCCGACCACGGCCAGCGCACCGAGCACGATCAGCGGCAGCGTCAGCGTCCAGTCGCCCTCGTGGAGGTGCTTCCGCTCTTCCTCCCCCGTCCGGTTCCGGCCGAAGAAGGTGTAGATCATCATCCGGCCCATGTAGAACGCCGTCATGAACGCGGCGACGGAGAGGATCACCCCGATCGCCGCCATCCACGTGCTCCCCGCGATCCCCAGCAACCGCGCGCTGGAGAGGTGCGACGCGCCCTCCGCCCCCAGCCACGCCGCGCCGATGATCTCGTCCTTCGAGAAGAATCCCGCGAAGGGCGGCACCCCCGCGATCGCCAGGGTGGAGACGCCCATGGTCGCGAACGTGATCGGCAGGTACTTCCTGAGTCCCCCCATGTTGCGCATGTCCTGCGCGTCCGCGGGGTTGTGCGTGGAGTGCAGCGCGGCGTGCATGGCGTGGATCACCGCGCCGGAGCCCAGGAAGAGGCAGGCCTTGAAGAAGGCGTGCGTCATCAGGTGGAACACGCCGGCCACGTACGCGCCCATCCCCACCCCGGCGAACATGAAGCCGAGCTGCGAGACGGTGGAGTAGGCCAGGACCTTCTTGATGTCCCACTGCTTCAGGCCGATGGACGCCGCGAAGATGGCCGTCAGCGCGCCGACCAGGGCCACGACGAGCGAGGCGGACGGCGCCAGCGTGTAGATCACCGCCGAGCGCGCGACGAGATAGACGCCCGCCGTCACCATCGTGGCAGCGTGGATCAGCGCGGAGACCGGCGTGGGGCCGGCCATGGCGTCGGGCAGCCAGGTGTAGAGCGGGATCTGCGCGCTCTTGCCGCAGGCGCCCAGGAAGAAGAAGAGCCCGATCCAGGTGATCAGCGCGCCACCGAAGTAGCGCCCCTGGTCGGACAGCAGCGCCTCGTTCACCCCGCGGAAGTCCAGCGCGCCCACGTTCCAGAAGAGGAGGAACATGGCGATCAGGAACCCGAAGTCGCCGATGCGGTTGACGATGAACGCCTTCTTCCCCGCGTCGGCGTTGGCCTTCTCGGTGAACCAGAAGCCGATGAGCAGATACGAGCAGAGCCCCACGCCCTCCCAGCCCACGAACATCACCGGGTAGGAGGAGCCCAGCACCAGCATCAGCATGAAGAACACGAAGAGGTTCAGGTACGCCATGTAGCGCGGGTACCCGGGGTCCTCCTTCATGTAGCCGACGGAGAAGATGTGGATCAGCGAGCCCACGCCGGTGACAACCAGCGTCATCAGCATCGACAGCGGGTCCAGCTGCAGCGCCGCGTCCACGTGCAGGGAGCCGACGGGGATCCAGCTCCACCCCGGCTCGATGGCGAAGCGCGCCTCGGGCGCCACCCCACGCATCGCCAGGAAGTTGAGCAGCGCGACGACGAACGAGGCGAGCAGGACGCCGGGCGCGATGAACGACGGGAGGACGTGCGTCCACGGCTTCGGCCCCGCGGGGAGATGCTCGTCCGGCTCGTGGAAGTGGTCGTCGTGCCCGTGCGCGTCCGCGGCGACGGCGTGCGCGTCCCCGTGCATCTCCGCGTGCGCGGCGTCGACGGGGTGGGCGACGGCGCCGGAGTCGTGCGCCTCCTGCTCGCTCGGCATCTCCGCGCCGACGGCGGCGTGCACCATCGCGGGATGGGCGGCGGCCTCGCCGTGATCCTCGTCGTGCGCGTGGTCGTACGAGGGATCGCCCACCGGCGGCAGCTTCGGCAGCGCGCGCCGCGCGGCGACGATGGAGAGGAGGCCGTTCAGCACGAACCCGAGCAGCGGGAGCGCGACGATCAGCCACGGATAGACGGTCCTGAAGCCGTTGGCGCCCTCTTCGAGCGCCTGGGCGCCGTGCGCCGCTTCCTGGAGAAGGAGCATCGTCGTGGGCCCTACCACCTGAGCAGGCTGAAGTTCTTCACGTCCACGCTCTCGCGGTGGCGGAAGACGGCGATCATGATCGCGAGCCCCACGGCGGCCTCGGCGGCCGCCACGGCGATCACGAAGAAGACGAAGACCTGGCCCTGCACCCCGGCATACGGGCTGAGCGCCACGAAGGCCAGGTTCACGGCGTTGAGCATCAGCTCCACGCACATGAACAGGACGATGGCGTTGCGGCGGACGATCACGCCGCCCACGCCGATGGCGAAGAGGATGGCGCTCAGCCCGAGCGACCAGCTCAGCGGAATGTCGTTCATCACACCTTGCGCTTGGCCAGGACCACCGCGCCGACGACCGCCACCAGCAGGAGGATGGCGGTGGCCTGGAGCGGCACCACGTACTCGTTGTACAGCGGCACCCCGATCAGCCCCACCACGCCGTTCTGCGCCTGCGCCGTCGCGAGAGCGGCCGGCCCCGCCTGGTCGCCCAGCGGCCGGGGGACGTCGGCCACGAACACGCGCGCGAGGAAGGCGATGATCAGCAGCGCCGCGCCGCCGGCCGCCACCTTCCAGCCGGTGCCGCGGATGTCGGGCTCGAAGTCGTTGCCCAGGTTCAGCAGCATGATCACGAACAGGAACAGCACCATGATGGCGCCCGCGTACACCAGGATCTGGATGATCCCGATGAAGTAGGCGCCCAGCAGGGTGTAGATGGCGGCCACGGAGAAGAAGGTGCCGATGAGCCAGACGGCGCAGGCCACCGGGTTCTTCCGCGTCACCATGGCCAGCGCGCTTCCCGCCGCGCACGCCGCGAAGAAGAAGAACAGGATCTGGGTGAAGGTCACGTGCATTCGTTCCTCGTCCGCCCCAAGCCCCCCAGGCAGATGAAATCGCGGCATCGACCACGGACTGCGGCACAGCGGACGATCGTCGGTGCCGTCCGCCGGCTCGCCCGGGGTTGAAACCCCGGGCTGGAACTCCAGGAAGTCCGCCTTCGCGGACTGCATCTCGTCAGACCGTCAACGCACTACCGCACTTCCGCACTTCCGCACTTCCGCACTCCCGTCACTCGCCCGCCGGGTCGCTCGGATCCCACAGCAGCGTGACGGGATGCGTCTGCGCCATCAGCCGGTCCAGGTCGTACACGAAGGCGTGGCGCGTGAACTCGGCGTTCTCGTAGTGGTTGCCCACGTGGATGGCCTCCACCGGGCACACCTCCTGGCACATCCCGCAGAAGATGCAGCGGAACTCGTCGATCTCGTACACGATCGGGTAGCGGTTCCCCTGGTCGTCTTCGCCCGGTACCAGCTTGATGCAGTTGGCGGGGCAGATGGTGGGGCACAGGCCGCAGGCCACGCACTTGGGCCGCCCGTCCTCGTGCTGCTCCATCACGTGCGTCCCCCGCCAGCGGGGACTGAGCTCCTTCTTGACGTCCGGGTACTGGATCGTCAGCTCGCTGCGGTCGCCCGCGGCCTTCGCCATGTGGCGGAAGGTCAGCGACATCCCCTTGAGCGTGGCCCGCATGTAGCTGCTCTTGCCCGCGGGGCGCTTCATCACCTTGACGTTGATCGCCATCGTTCAGCGTACCTGCTGCGCGTTCGCGGCCACGGGAACCCGGCGCGCCTGCGCCCGGGCGCGCGCGGCCTCCCGCGCGATCCGCCGCTTCTCCTCCCTCGCGCCCGTCCCCGTCAGCGTGTGCCCCTTGTCCATCACCCAGAGGACGATGGCCAGCATGGGCAGGTTCACGGCGGAGAGCGCGACGCCCCACTTCCACCCGTACTCGACGCCGAACGAGTCCAGCGCCAGCACCGCGGCGGCCGTCACCACCACCGCGAAGAGCGCGGCGGGAAGCATGATCTTCCACCCCAGGTCCATCACCTGGTCGTAGCGGAAGCGCGGCACCGTCCACCGCACCAGCATGAAGACCAGGATGAAGACGAAGGTCTTGATGCTGAACGCGACCAGCGTGGCCAGCGTGATCCACACGCTCGGCGCCGCGCCCACCCAGGCGCCGTTCACCTCGCCGAACATGTTGTCGCGCTGCAGCAGCGGGATGTCCCATCCGCCCAGGAAGAGCGTGGCCATCAGCATCGACACCGTCAGCACGTGCGAGTACTCGGCGATGAAGAACATCGAGAACTTCATCGCCGAGTATTCCGTGTGATACCCGGTCACCAGCTCGCTCTCGGCCTCGGGGAGGTCGAAGGGAAGCCGGTTGGTCTCCGCGAACGAGCTGATCCAGAAGAAGAAGAAGGAGACGGCGAGCGGGAGGATGAACCACAGGTGCATCTGCTGCTGCTTCCACACGATCTCCGTCAGCCCCACGTTCCCCGTGACCATGAACACGGACATCAGCGAGAGGCCGAGCGCGATCTCGTAGCTGATCATCTGCGCGCCGGCGCGCAGCCCGCCCAGCAGCGCGTACTTGTTGTAGCTGGCCCACCCCGCGATCACGATCCCGTACACGCCCAGGGAGGAGAAGGCGAGGAGGAAGAGGATCCCCACCGGCACGTCGGCCAGCACCATCGGCAGCACCCCCCACGGCGTCGGCAGCGGCGCGGCGAAGGGGATCACCGCGAACGTCACCATCGCCGGGATGATGGAGAGCATGGGCGCCAGGGTGAAGAACACCCGGTTGGCCTCGGCGGGGTTCGTCTCCTCCTTGAGGATGTTCTTCAGCCCGTCGGCCGCGGGCTGCAGGAGGCCGCCGGGGCCCACGCGGTTGGGGCCCAGCCGGTCCTGCATCCACGCGCTCACCTTGCGCTCCATCAGGGTGAGCATGGCCACGATCACCAGCACGGCCACGAACACCACCAGCACCTTGGCCAGGCTCAGCCAGAACCAGGCGTTGCCGGTGACTTCGTGGTACGTAGGAATGGTTGCCTGCATCGGCGGAACTCGTTCGTCCTCTCTAGCGTTTCCCCGCCGCCCCCATGGACGGCGGGTGATCCTCAATCGCCCGTCTCGGCCATGCTCTGCAGCGGCGCGCCCTGCTGTCCGAGATCCGCCCACGCCAGCGCGGCGAACCCCGGCGCCACCTCGCCCAGCGCGGCGAAGGCGTCGGCGGCCGTCCCCGCGGGGGCGGCGTCGCTCACGCCGGCCAGCAGCACGCCCAGGATCTGCCAAGCGGGGCGCGACATCCCCGGCGCCTGCAGCGCGGGCCAGAAGCGCTGCACCCGCTTCTGCACGTTGGTGAAGCTCCCCTCCATCTCCGCGAAGGTCGTCGCCGGCAGCACGAAGTGCGCGTTGCGCGCCGCGGGAGAGAGGAAGTGGCCCACGTAGACGTAGACGCTCGCCGAGGTGCCGAACGTCTCCGGCGCGTCCGCCAGCTCGTCTCCCAGCACCCAGAGCACGCCCGAATGCGACGCGGCCTGCTCCAGCCCGCCGAGCCCGTCCCTGTCGCCGACGCGATTGTAGCCGAAGACGTCCGCGCCATTCGAGTTCGCGGCCCGATCCGTCCTCAGCGCCAGCTGCGGGAAGCCGGGGAGGACCACCTCCTCGCCCGTGGGGCAGCGGTAGACGCCGCTCCCGCCGCCGGTGGCGTCCATCACCCGGCGCAGCAGGCCCAGGTCCTCGTTCGCCATGAACGGGGAGACGACGGCGCGCGCCTCGCCCGCGGCCTCCTTCAGCGCCGCGGCGAGCCGCGTCAGCGCGTCGGACCAGGAGACGGGGACGAACCGGCCGCCGTCCTTCACCAGCGGGGCCTCGATGCGGCCGCCGCGGTTGATCCACTCGTAGTTCAGCCGCCCGTAGTCGCACATCCAGTGCGAGTTCACGTCCTGGTTGGGGCGCGGCTTGATGCGCATCACCTGGTTGTCGCGCGTCTCCAGGCGGACGTTGCACCCCTGGCTGCAGTTGGGGCAGATGGAGGGGACGCGGTCGAGGTCCCACGCCCGCGCCTTGTGCAGGAAGTCCTTCGAGACCAGCGCGCCCACCGGGCAGATGTCGACGATGTTGTCGGCCCACAGGTTCCCCTCGAGCCCCTCGTCGAAGAAGGTGTCGATGACGTTCCTGTGTCCCCGCTGGACCACGGCCAGCCGCTCGTCCTGCGCGACCTCGAGCATGAAGCGCACGCAGCGGGTGCACATCACACAGCGGTCGGCGTAGAACAGCACGTCGCCGCCGAAGTCGTCGCGGCCGAGGACGCGCTTGGGCTCGAGCGAGCGGCCCATCGCCCGCCCTTCCGCCGACGTGTAGTCCTGCAGCTTGCACTCGCCGCTCTGGTCGCAGACCGGGCAGTCGAGCGGGTGGTTCACCAGGTAGAACTCCAGCACGCCCTGCCGGGCCTCGAGCGCCTTCTCGCTCTGGGTGTGGATCACGTTGCCGTCGGCCACGGTCGCCACGCAGGCGGGCTGCAGCTTGGGCACCTTCTCGATCTCCACCAGGCACATGCGGCACTGCGCGGGCGCGGTCAGCCCCGGGTGATAGCAGTAGTGCGGCACGTCCACGCCCGCCATCGCCGCGGCGTCGAGGATGCGCGTGCCCTTGGGCACGTCCAGTTCCATGCCGTCGATCGTGACGTGGACCGTCTCAACGGTCGGGTTCGCGTCGGCCATCTGCCGATTCTGCCTCTCGTTCGGTCTCAGCGGACGGTGCCGGGCTCGGCGCCGGCCATCCCCATCCCCGCCAGGGCGGGCTGCGGGGCCATCAGCGCCTCGTAGTCCGCGCGGAACTTCTGGATGCTGGAGACGATGGGCGCGGCCGCCGCGTCGCTCAGCACGCAGATCGTCTTCCCCGTCATGTTGTCGGAGATCTGCAGCAGCGTGTCGATGTCCTCGGGAAGCCCGCGCCCGTTCTCGATGCGGCGCAGGATCTTCGCCGCCCACGCCGTCCCCTCGCGGCAGGGCGTGCACTGCCCGCAGCTCTCGTGGGCGTAGAAGTCCACCATGCGCCGCACCTGCTTCACCACGTTCGTCGTATCGTCCATGACGATCACGGAGCCGCAGCCCAGCATCGTCCCCGCCTCGGCCATCGCCTCGTAGTCCATGGCGATGTCGAGCTCGTCGCCGGTGAGGAT
>DASUYB010000096.1 GCA_036377595.1 Longimicrobium sp.
GGGCGACGTTCGTCCCCTTCAACGCCGTCAGCGAGGGCGTCCCCCGGCTGCGCGAGGTGGTGAAGGAGGCGGAGACGCGGCGGAAGGCCGGGCGGCGGACGCTGCTCTTCATCGACGAGATCCACCGGCTCAACAAGGGGCAGCAGGACTTCCTCCTCCCCTGGATCGAGTCCGGGCTGATGACGCTGGTGGGGGCGACGACGGAGCACCCCGCCTTCGAGATCAACGCCGCCGTCCTCTCCCGCTCGCGCGTCCTGGTCCTCGAGCCGCTGTCGGAGGAGGACGTCCGCGCGGTGGTGGAGCGCTCTCTCTCCGATCCCGAGCGCGGGCTGGGGGGACGGGTGACGCTGGAGCCCGAGGCCGAGGACGTGCTCGTCCGCAACACCGGCGGCGACGCGCGGCAGGCCATCACCGGGCTGGAGATCGCGGCGGGGCTGGTGGGCGGCGGCGGCGTGGTGACGGCGGACGCGGTGCGCGAGGCGCTGCAGCAGCGCACCGCGCGCTACGACACCACGCTGGGCTACGAGATGCTGAGCGCGTTCCACAAGTCGCTCCGCAGCAGCTCGGGCTCCGGCGCGCTCTACTGGGCCATGCGGATGATCCAGAGCGGCGAGGACGCCAAGGTGCTCTTCCGCCGCCTGGTCGCCGCCGCGTACGAGGACGTGGGGCTCGCCGACCCGCAGGCGGGGATCGTGACGGTGACGGCGATGCAGGCGTTCGAGCGGATGGGCCTTCCCGAGGGGCTTCTCCCCCTCTACAACGCGGTCCTCTACGTCGCCAACGCGCCCAAGTCGAACCGCGCGTACCTGGCCGGCGGCGCGGCGGCCGAGGCGGCGCGGCAGCACCCGGACGCGCCGGTGCCGCTCCATCTCCGCAACGCGCCCACCTCGCTGATGAAGGAGTGGGGATACGGCGAGGGCTACAAGTACGCGCACAACTACGAGGGCGGCGTCGTCGACCTGCAGTGCCTGCCCGACGAGATCGCGGACGAGCGCTTCTACGAGCCCACCGACCGCGGCTACGAGGCGGAGATCGCGAAGCGGATGAAGGAGCGCGGCGATCCGGGGTGACCGGGCGCGAGTCCGGACGGTCAGCCGATCCGAACGAACGAGGGATTCTCACGCGGAGACAGCGGAGACGCGGGGGAACGACGTGCTTTCCTCCGCGTCTCCGCGTCTCCGCGTGAGAAATCCCGTCTCCGATGCCGTCACCGCGTCTTGGTGACCGGCGCAAGCGGGCGCAGGCGGAGGACGCGGCCGCTGGTGCCGGTGGGGCCCAGCGCCTGCGACACCATCACGTACACCTCGCCGTCGCGGTCCTGCCCGAAGCCCTTCACGTACGAGCCCAGCGGCCGGCCGTCGATCAGCATCTCGCGCATGGTCCACAGCGCCAGCGTCCGCGGCGAGGCGGCGAACAGGCGGCCGCTGGGGCTGGTGAAGCTGGTGCCGAACCCGCCGAACAGGTACGTCCCCCGCAGCCCCGGCATCGACACCCCGCGGTACACGTAGCCGCCCACCACCGCCAGTGCCAGTCCGCCGGCCGGGTTCCGGCTGTTCGCGAACTCGATCACCGGGTGGCGCAGCGGCTGCTCGGTGGCCAGGTCGACGTCCGGGCACTCTTCCGGCGCCTGGGTCGGATGCGCGGGGTCGAAGCAGTGCGTGCCCTCGCGCACGTTCCACCCGAAGTCGCCCTTCTTCACCACCCGGCTGACCTCCTCCCACAGCTCCTGCCCGGCGTCGGCGGCCAGCAGCATGTGCTCGCCGGCCATGTCGAACGAGATGCGGTAGGGATTGCGGAAGCCGTACGCCCAGATCTCGTCGAGCCCCGGCACGTCCACGAACGGGTTGTCGGGGGGGATGGCGTACGGCTGGCCCTCGTCCACGTCGATGCGGAGGATGCTCCCCAGCAGGTTCCCGGCGACGTCCTGCCCGTTGCCGCCCTCGTTGGCGAGGTACCAGTCTTCCACGTGCCCCGGCCCCACGTCGTTCGCGTTGCCGCCGTCGCCGAGGGAGATGTACAGGTAGCCATCGAAGCCGAACGCCACCGAGCCCCCGTTGTGGTTCGGCTGCGGGTGGTCCACCTCCAGGATCACGCGCTCGGCCCCCCTCACCAGCCCCGTGGCCGGGTTCTCGGTGAACTCCGACACCACGTTGGTGTGGTCGTACCCCGCGGGCGCGCCGGCGCGCGGCGGCGCGGTGTAGAACACGAAGAAGCGTCCGTTGCGGGCGAAGTCGGGGTGGAAGGCCAGCCCCAGCAGCCCCCGCTCGTCGTACGCCGGCTGCAGCGGGGTGATGCGCGCGCGGAGGTCCAGGTACGGGATGGGGCGCGGGGTGCCGTCGGGGTCCAGCACCCGGATGGTGCCCGCCTGGTCCACCACGAAGCGGCGCGGATCGTCGCCGGGCGGCTGCACCAGCAGCACCGGCGACACCAGCCCCGTGGCCACCTCCTCGGCGCCGATGGGGATCGGCACGCCCAGCGGGCTGGGGCCCTCCGTGTCGCTGGGCACGTCGGGCATGATCAGCACCTCGCTGGTGCATGCGGCGAACGCGGCCAGCACGGCCAGGCCGCGGGCGGATCGATGGCGCATGCGCCCTCCCCATGGGCCGATGTGGTGGTCGTCAGGACGCCGCCCGGAACCCGTTTTCCGGGCCGCGCCCTTTCCGGTCGAACCTCTCCGTTTCGGCGGGGCGGGGTCTTGCCGTATCTTGGCCGGCCACCGTGCCTTGCATCGACCGCCGACCCGGGGGATCCGCCGCCGTGAGCCGGAACGCTTCGTCGTCCTCGCCGCTCCTCCTCCGCCTGGAGATCCGCCGCCTGTCGGACGCGTTCCGGCAGCCGCGGCCGGCGGCGTGGCTGGGTGCGCTGCTCCCGGCGGCGCTCGCGGCCGGCGCGCTCTGGCTGGCGGCCGACTCGGTGCGCCCGGACGTCTCCACCGGCGACGGGGTGATCCTGCTGGGGCTGCTCGCGTCCGGGCCAGTGGCGCTGCAGGCGTACACCCTCCTCTTCCGCCCGGCCGACGACGCCTTCCTGCGCCGGCTGGGGATCGACGCGCGGGCGCTGTTCGCCGTCCGCGCGCTCCGGCTTCTCCTGCTCGCGCTCGCGGTCGTCCTGGCGCTGATGATCCCCTTCATCGCCACTCGTCGACCGATCCTCGAGCCGCTGGGGATCGCGCTGGCGGCGGCGCTGGTGTCGTGGGCGGCGTCGCTGCTGACGCACGCGGACGCGGCGCGGCGGATCGCGGCGGGGATGCGGCCGCGGCTGCCGGGATCGCAGGGATTCGACATGGAGCTGGTGAAGGCGAGCGACCTGCTCTACGCGCCTCTCTGGCCGCTGATGGCGGGCGCCGCGGCCGCCACCTTCGCCGCCGCGCCGGTGGGGGCGATGCCGCTGCGGATCGCCGCCGTCGCGCTCGCCGCGGCGGCGATGGTGCCGCTGGCGATGCGGACGTTCGCGCGGGCGCTGCCGCGGTTCGCGCCGCACGCGGGCGAGCTGGCGTACGCCCCGCCGCCCGACGCGACCGGCGGCGAGCTGGTGATCGGACGGGGGATCGCGCGGGCGCTGCCGCGGCGCGCGCAGGCCGTCCGCGCGCGCGACGCGGTCGTGGTCGGCCGCCGCTACCGCTGGACGTCGCGGACGGCCTGGCCCGTGGCGATCGTGGCCGCGCTGGTGATCCTGCGCGCGGGCGGCGACGCCGCCGTGCGCACGTGGGTGACGCTCGCGTGCGGCGCGCTGCTCGTGGCGCAGGCCGCCGCGGTGGTGGCGCTCGGCCGCTCGGAGCGCGGGCGGACGCGGTGGATGGACCGCGCGCTCGGCCTCCGCCCCGCCGACCGCCTGCTCGGGCGCTGGGCGACGGCGTTCGGGGTGGCGCTGGCCGTGGCGCTGCCGCTGGCCATCGCGTGGTGGATCGGGGTGGACGGCGGGCGGGGATGGATCTGGTTGGCGGCCGGGGCGGCGGCCGCGCTCGCCGCCTCGTCCGCGTCCCTGGCCGCGGCGGGGCGATGATGGCGGAGCCGATGCCGCTGGAGGTGCGCGGGCTGGCGAAGAAGTACCGCCGTGGCGTGGTGCTGGGCGGGGTGACGTTCGACGTGCGCCCGGGCGAGGCGGTGGCGCTCGTCGGCCCCAACGGGGCGGGGAAGAGCACGCTGATCGGCTGCGTGACCGCCGACCGCCTGCCGAACGCGGGCACGGTGCGCATCTGCGGCGCCGACCCGTTCGCGGCGCCGGGGGAGGCGGCGGCGTGCCTGGGCTACGTTCCCGAGCAGCCCTTCCTCTATCCCGAGCTGAGCGTGGCCGAGCTGCTGCGCTTCGTGGCCGCCGCGCGCGGGCTGGACGACGCCGCGTCGGCGGCGGAGACGGCGCGGCTGCTGGCGCTGCTCGGCCTGGCCGGCGCGGAGTCCACCCTCTGCCGCGAGCTGTCGCAGGGGATGGGGAGGAAGACCGCCATCGCCGCCGCGCTCCTGCACCGCCCGCGGATGATCGTGCTGGACGAGGCGCTGAACGGCCTGGACCGCACCAGTGCCGAGCGCCTGGTCGCGGAGCTGGACGCGCGGCGGGGAGACGGCGCCGCGGTGCTCATCTCCAGCCATGACCTCGACTTCCTGGCGCGCTGGTGCACCCGCGGCATCCTCCTCCCCGGCAAGGCGCGCTGGCAGGAGCTGGAGGGTGACGAGTGGGAAGCGTGGCGGCGCGCGCCGGCGCTGGCGATCCCGGAGCGGGGCGACTGAAGTCGCGGCAACAACTACACGAAGCCCGCCTTCGCGCCGCCTTCGCGGACTACCAGCCTCGGCACGGGCGGATGGTCCGGTGCTCGCGACGGTCATCGCGTCGCGTGCAACCTCGGGGTCGGGGCCTCGAGGCCGTGGCCGCGTGGAACTCTCCGGGTCGCATCGCGTCCACGCCGGTGGACAGCGTGGCGATTGGCGGCGAGGGAACCCTCTCGCGCCGCGGCCGTATCTTCCGCGCCAGCGCTGGACAATCCGCGGCTCGTCGCCGGCGGCCGGCGCGGCGGCACGGCTGTCGCAACGCAGACGGGCCTGGGCCGGGCCACGCGCCTGGCGAGCCACGCAACGGACGATGGAGTGAGACGATGCGACTTCGACTGACGGCCGCGGTGACGGCGGCGGCCCTGGCGGCTTCGGCGTGCAGCGGCGCCGTGCGGCGGCCCGACATCGAGCTGGAGGGCGTCACGCTGGGAAGCGTGGGGCTGTCGGGCGGCACGCTGGTGGCCAACATCCGCGTGCACAACCCCAACCGCTTCACGCTGCACGCCGAGGACCTGCGCTACCAGCTGTTCCTGCGCCGCGCCGGCGCCACCGGCGGCGACAGCACCTGGACGCGCTTCGCCGAGGGCACCTACGACGACACGCTGAACGTGCGCGCCGGGCAGACGCGCACCTTCGGCATCCCCATCTCGTTCAGCTTCGGACAGTTGGCGGGCGCGGGGCGGCAGCTGCTGGACTACGGCCGCGTGGACTACCGCGCGCAGGGCACCGTCGACGTGCACACCCCCGTCGGCACCCGCAACGTGCCCTTCCGGAAGACCGGCACCTTCATCATGGGCAGCACCACGCCGAGCCGTTGACGGCCATCAGGACATGACAAGTGGCGGGCGATCCGGGGGATTCGGATCGCCCGCTGCCGTTTCATAAGCCGCGGCGCCGTCCGTGGCGCATCCGCGGGCGTGCCGTGGTACCCATCCGACGCGGTCCAGCACGTTTGTCTGGTGTGGCGCATGAGTCCGCCGTAGCGTAGAAAGCCCACATTCAATGTCCCTACCTTGCCAGGAGAAACACACATGCCCGCGACCAAGCAGAACGTGATCGACGCGTTGGACGACGTCACCGAGCCCTCCACGGATGTCTTTCTTCTGGTCGGCGAGGGGAAACAGGTCTTCTGGTCGGCACCCGGGAGCGGTTCCGATGTCCAGAAGGCGAAGTTCCACGCCGAGTCGGACTTCCTGCGAGCGTTCGACCAGCGGGAGGTCGAGGAAGGGGAGATCGTGGAAGTCACGATCAAGTGGAGTCCCTGCGGCACCTGCGCCATGCGGCTGGTCGACCTGAGCCAGATTCTGCAACAACGCCAAGCGCTGTTGGAGGTCTACTATCTGGATGTCTTTCATGGGAAGGGCGGAGGCGTGTTGGGCAGCCTTGATCCCTTCGATGTCCTCGCGGCCGCCGGTGTGAAGCTCGCTGCCTACGAGACCACGCATGACGGTGCGTGGTGGAACGATGGCAAACGGATGTGGGCGCACAAGCTGGGGTAGTGGCTGCGGACCTCGCCGGCGCGGGGCGGCAGCTGCTCGACTACGGCCGCACTGCCTACCCCGCGCACGGCACCGTCGACGTGCACACCCCCGTCGGCACCCGCAACATGCCCTTCCGGAAGACCGGCACCTTCATCATGGGCAGCACCAACTCCAGCTGCTGATCGGCAAGGCAGGGAGATGGGTCGCGGCGGGCGGGCCGGGTATCGGCTCGCCTGCCGCGTTTTCGTGCGACGGAGATCGGGACGGGCGGGTAAACCCGCGGCTGGAACATTGGGAAGCCTGCTTCGCAGGCTGCGGTGACGACTGCCGTGCGAACGGTGAGCATTCGTGCCGCCGCCTCGCCCGCGGGCAGTTGAAGCCTCGCGCAGTTTGCGAGGCTTTCCAATGTTCCAGCCGCGGCTTTAGCCGCCCGTCACCGGGGGCGGCCGTCACCGAGGGCGGCCGTCACCCAAGGCGCCCCTCACCCAAGGCGCCCGTCACCGAAGGCGGCCGGTCGTCGGCAGTCACCGGCCGGTCTGCCCACAATTCCCCGTCGATCGTTAGATTACCCGCTCTTCGACATCGAAAATTCACCACGAGGCACGATGACGCTGGTCCGGCTGCAGGACGCGGGGAAGCAGTACGGCGACCGATGGATCATCCGCCACGTCGACTTCTTCGTTACGAAGGGCGACCGCTGGGGGATCGTGGGCCGCAACGGCATCGGCAAGACCACGCTGCTCAAGCTCATCACCGGCGAGGACGAGCCCACCGAGGGCGAGGTCTGGCGCCACCCCGGCCTCCGCTTCACCCACATGCGCCAGGAGCGCGGCGAGACCAGCGGCGAGACCATCGCGCAGGCCGCGCTGGCGCCCTTCGCCGACCTGGTGGCGATGGAGGAGCGGCTTCACCGCGAGGCCGCCCAGCTCGAGCACACCGACCACGACGGCGACGAGGGACGGCGGCTCCTGGCCAGCTACGACCGCCACGTGGAGGAGTTCCGGCGCCGCGGCGGCTACGCGATGCACGCCCGCGCCGAGGCCACGCTCGAGGGCCTCGGCTTCCCGTCCGACACGTGGCAGAAGCCGCTGCGCGCGCTCAGCGGCGGCGAGCTGGGGCGGCTGCGGCTGGTGCAGACGCTCCTCGCCGAGCCCGACGTGCTGCTGCTGGACGAGCCGACGAACCACCTCGACCTCCGCTCCACCGAGTGGCTGGAGGAGTACCTCGAGTCGTATCCCGGCACGGTGATGGTGGTCAGCCACGACCGCGTGTTCCTGGAGCGGCTGTGCGACCACGTGCTGCACCTGGAGGAGGGGACGGCGTTCGCGTACGCGGGCGACTTCGAGAGCTTCCTGGAGCAGCGCGAGGCCCGGCGCGAGCTGCAGCGCAGGCAGTACGAGCAGCAGCAGGCGCACATCGCGCGGACGGAGGACTTCATCCGCCGCAACCTCGCCGGGCAGAAGACGAAGCAGGCGAAGAGCCGACGCACGCTGCTGTCGCGGATGGAGCGCGTCTCCGCGGTGGGCGAGGACGGGCGGGCGATGGCGCTGCGCTTCGGCACGGCGTCGCGCAGCGGCGGCACGGTGATGCGCATCGACGGCGTGTCCTGCGCGTTCGGCGAGCGCCGGCTCTTCGCACCCTTCGGCGCCGAGGTGTCGCGCGGCGAGCGGATCGCGGTGATCGGCCCCAACGGCTGCGGCAAGTCCACGCTGATGCGCACGCTGGCCGGCGAGCAGGCGCCGTGCTCCGGGAGCGTGATCCCCGGCACCGGCGTGGTCCGCGCGTACTACCGGCAGGACTTCGCGCACCTGGACGCGGCGAAGACCGTCTGGCAGGAGGTGAGCGACGGCGCGCGCGGGACGATGCCCGAGCTGCGCAGCCACCTCGGCCGCTTCCTCTTCTCCGGCGACGACATCCAGGCGCGCGTGGGCGACCTTTCCGGCGGCGAGCAGGCGCGCGTCGCGCTGGCGAAGATCACGCTACAGCGCGCCAACCTCCTCCTGCTCGACGAGCCGACCAACCACCTCGACCTCGAGAGCCGGGAGGTGCTGGAGGAGGCGATCCAGGGCTACGACGGCACGGTGATCCTGATCTCCCACGACCGCGCGTTCCTGTCGGGGACGGCCACGCGCGTCTGGAGCTGGAACGACGGGAGATTCGAGGACTATCCCGGCGGCTTCGACGACTGGCAGGAGTGGGCCGCCCGCCGCGCCTCCGACGCCGCGGCGAGCGCGACCGCATCCGCCGCGGCGAAGCAGGCCGCGGCGCAGTCCACCGCGGCCGCCGCGAAGCCGTCGGGCGGCCTGTCGAAGAACGAGCAGCGCCGCCGCGAAGCCGAGCTCGCGCGCCTGGAGACGCGCATCCACGAGATCGAGACGCGCATTGCCGGGATCGAATCCGCGCTCGGCGACCCGGCCCTCTACGCGGCTGGAGCCGACCCGTCGCGCCCCAAGTCGCTCGCCGACGAGCGCGACGCGCTCAACGCCGAGCTGGCGGAGGCGTACGCGAACTGGGAGCGGGTGGGGGAAGAGCTGGCGGGAGTGTAGCGGGATCTCGCCCGACGCCGCGCGAAGTGGCCCGGCACGGTCGATCGGCCGTGCCGGGCTTCGCTTGCGAGTGGCGCGATGTTATCAATCATGTCCGCCTGTGGACCGCTCGGGCGATCACCCACCACCACTCCGGAGACGCCATGACGAAGATCAAGCTGAGCATCGAGAACCTGCGCATCGAGTCGTTCGACACCGCCGGCGCCGAGCGGGGGACCGGCACCATCTTCGGCAACGCGAAGACCCTGGACACCTGCACCGCCTGCCCGTCGGCGATCGACGCCTGTCCGTCTTCCCCGCCCGCCGCGACGCTGCCGTGCAACGGCTGCGTCGGCACCGAGCTCTGCTGAATCGCAGGCGATCGATGAAGTCTTCGCCCGTGGACAGGCCCCGGGCGCTCTCCCACCCAAATCACTTCGGATTCGCCATGATGAAGACCAAGCTGAGCATCGAGAGCCTGCACGTCGAATCGTTCGCCACCGCCTCCGCCGAGCGGGAGAAGGGCACGATCTTCGGTAACGCGCAGTCCGTGGATACGTGCACCACCCCCTGCGGGTCGGCGATCGATGCCTGCCCCACCTCTCCGCACGCCCTGACGCCGTGCAACGGGTGTGTCGATACATCGGACTGCATCGATACCACGATGTGCTGAGCCGCGGGCCGGCGTCGCCGATCTCCTGATCGATTGAAGCCCGGCACGGTCGCGGACCGTGCCGGGCTTCATTGAACGGCGAAAGGAAACCGGGCCGCGCGGCCGATTCCCCAATTTTGTCACTTGCGGCGCCTACAGTTGCACAATTTCAGACGTATTATCATAATCTAAATGTTTCCCTCCCACATCCACGAAAGTTCATCCCCATGAAGAAGCTGAAGCTGGAGTCGCTGGACGTCACCTCGTTCGAGACCGCCCCGGCCGCCGTGGCGCGCGGCACCGTCGACGCCAACAGCGGCATCCATCCGGGCGGCCCCGTCGTCCTCGAGACGTACGACATCGAAGCCTGCGGCGACACCCGGTACTTCGACTGCACCTTCGGGTGCTCGGTGAACACCAACTGCCCGAACGGCTGCATCGAGCTGTAGCCCGGCTTTCACCCGAATCCCGAAGCATCCCCATGAAGAAGCTGAAGCTGGAGTCGCTGGAGGTCACCTCGTTCCACACCTCCCCGTCCCCGTCCAGGGAGCGCGGCACGGTCGCCGCCAACTCCGACATCAAGCCGAGCGGCCCGGTCACGCTCCAGACGTACAACATCGATATCTGCGGCGACACGCAGTACTTCGACTGCACGCTCGGCTGCTCGTACCTCACGTACTGCACAACCTGCATGCAGGTAAGCTTCAACTGCGCGGTCGAGACCGCGGACTGCCCGCTCGGGTAGCCGCGCGGCCATCCACCCGTCCCGGAAACACGGCGGGCCGGACTCACGCGAGTCCGGCCCGCCGTGCGGTGAAGGGTGTAGACTTTGTCAGCTAATACTCATCGGTTGGTGTCTCCTCCGTTCAGGAATGGCCCTCCAACCTGCGGATCTCGATGAGCAAGCTTGATAAGTTGATCGAGAAGCTGCTAAGTGGAACGTCGGATGCGAACTTCTCGTTCAGCGAGTTGCGGTACATCCTCCTGCACCTCGGGTTCGATGAGCGAATCCACGGGAGCCATCACGTGTACAGAAACGCGGAACGTCCGTCCGTGCGGGCTGTCCTCCAGCCCGATGGAAAAAACGCGAAGCCGTACCAGGTCGCTCAGGTCCGCGACGCGGTGCTGGAGTTGAACTCAGGAGGGGCAGATGGATCGGTATGAGGTGATCATCTACTGGAGCGCCGCGGATGACGCTTTCATCGCCGCGGTGCCCGAGCTGAAGGGGTGCATGGCGCATGGCGCGACCCGCGAAGCTGCGCTTGCGAACGCCCAGGGTGCGATCGCCGCGTGGATCGCTACCGCCAGGGAGTTCGGCGATCCAATTCCGGAGGCGAAGGGGCGGACGCTGCTCGTGGCATGAGCAGTCGCAGCCTGGAAATGCTGTCAGGCGCCGCTCCCAGCCTGGGAGCGGCGCCTCGCCGTTTCAGCGGCGGAAGAAGGTGGAGATGGCCATCCCATCCGGTGCCGCGCCCGTCGGCAGCATGCGGGAGACGGCGTTGAAGTGGAGGTCGACGACGGCGACCTGGCCCGTCCGCATCACGGGGACGTAGGCGGTGCGGCCGTCGGCGGAGAAGACGGCGCCGCCCGGGGTGCCGGCGACGGGGATGGTGGTTTCGCGCATCGTGGCGGTGTCGATCACGCGCACGAGGTCGAGCTCGGGGGCGGGAATGACCGCCCGCCGCCCGTCGGGCGAGACGGCGACGCGGTAGGCGTGGCCCGGTGTGGCGATGGCGGCCACGCGCGCGCCGGTGGCGGTGTCGAACACGTACGTGCTGTCCAGCCCCATGCTCGCGGCCCAGATGCGGCGGCCGTCGGGCGTGAGCGCGGCACCCTCGGTGCCCGGCCCCACCTGGATGGTGCGGGTCGGGCTTTTCGTCCGCACGTCCAGCTCTGTCAGCGTGCCGGAGCCGACGTTGGCGGTCCAGACCTTCCCACCGCCGGGCGCAATCGCCAGAATGTGCGTGCCCGCCTGGTTCGTCGGCAGCACCGCGCGCAGCTCACCGCCCGGGAAGGCGACGAGGAGGACGGCGCGGCTCGTCTCCGACGTCACCGCGAGCAGGGAATCGCCGGGGAGGAAGGCGATGCCGTGCGGCCGGGTGTGCGGCGCCAGGTCGAGGCTGCGGACGGCGGTCTGCGTGGAGACGTCGACGACGGTGAGCGCATGGCCGACCGCCTCGCGGTTTCCGTAGTTGGTGGCCACGGCCCAGCGCCCGTCGCGGGTGACGGCCACCTCGTGCGGCGCGGGCGCGGAGGGGACGACCGCCAGCGTCCGCCCGGTGGCGATCTCGACCAGGTGCACGGTGGCGTCGCCCTGGTTGGCGACGACCAGCACGTCGCCGGTGGGCGGCGCGGCGGGCGTGGTGTCGGGCATCGCGGACAGGGTAGCGGCGAGGAGCGGGATCAGCGTCAGCATCGGCGGCGCGGTGAGGGTGGGGCGACGGGAGCGCGGGAAGTATCGGCGCAAGCGACTGGCTGCGCGATGGCGGTGGTGCGAAACACGCGATCGGTGGCGCGGGATGCCTCCTGCGCGCCGCCTGCCTTCCCCCCACCCCCGGCCCCTCCCCCACGAGGGGGGAGGGATGGGGGAGGGGAGACCTCAGCGCAGGTACGGCGACGGCTTGCCACGCTGAGTTCTCCCCCGCCCCTGCGTAGCGGGGGAGGGGGCTGGGGGGAGGGGGCCTGCCCGCGGCCGCGCGGATGTTCGCTTTTACACCTGCGTGAGGGATGCGCGCCCGGAGGGCCGGGAACCCGCCGCGCGTGCACCTTTGCGGCGGATCCGCGGAGATGCCGGGCGTGGCGGGGGCCCGGCGCGGTTGGCAACAGTCGTATCGTTGCCTACCGCGCGCGCAGCCCGGCCCGGAGCGCAGCGGAGGGACACGCCCAGAACCGCAGTTTTCTTCGTTTGATGACGAACCGGAGGCGGCTATCAGCACGCGTGAGATGATCGAGCTGGAGGTCCCGCGCGAGCGCGCGATCCTCGTCGGCGCGCCCAACAAGGGCGAGCCCGCGCAGGTGACCGACGAGCACCTGGAGGAGCTGGAGCGCCTGGCCGACACCGCCGGCGTGGACGTCGTCGGCCAGCTGGTGCAGCGCGTGGACAAGCCGCACCCGCGCCTGTACATCGGCGAGGGGAAGGCCGAGGAGCTGAAGGCGCAGGCCGCGATGGAGGCCGCGTCGCTGGTGATCTTCGACGACGAGCTCTCGCCGGCGCAGGGGCGCAACCTGGAGCAGGAGGTGGGCACGCGGGTGATGGACCGCGCGGAGCTCATCCTCGACATCTTCGCCACGCGCGCGCGCAGCGCCGAGGCCCGCGCGCAGGTGGAGCTGGCGCAGCTGCAGTACCTCCGCCCGCGGCTGACGCGGATGTGGGCGCACCTGTCGCGCATCCGCGGCGGCCCGGGGATGCGCGGCCCCGGCGAGACGCAGCTGGAGACGGACCGCCGGCTGATCGACATCCGCATCGCGCGGCTGAAGGACGAGCTGGAGCGCGTGGCCCGCCACCGCGCCACCCAGCGCAAGAGCCGCGCGGGTGAGCTGCGCGTCTCGCTCGTCGGCTACACCAACGCGGGGAAGTCGTCGATCCTGCGCGGCCTCTCGGGCGCCGACGTGTTCGTGGAGGACCGCCTCTTCGCCACGCTCGACCCCACCACGCGCGCCGTCGAGGTGGGCGAGGGGTACGAGGTGCTGCTGACCGACACGGTGGGGTTCATCCGCAAGCTGCCGCACCACCTGGTCGCCAGCTTCCGCGCCACGCTGGAGGAGGCGGCCGAGGCGGACCTGCTGCTGCACGTGGTCGACAGCTCGCACCCCGGCTGGGAGGAGCAGAAGGAGGTCGTCGACCAGGTGCTGGCGGAGCTGGGGATGCGCGAGCAGCCGCAGATCCTCGTCTTCAACAAGGTCGACCGCCTGACGCACGGCGAGGAGGAGGCGCTCCGCCAGCGCAACCACGGCCGCCGCGCGATCTTCGTCTCCACCGTGGAGAAGGACGGCCTCGAGCCGCTGAAGGAGCTGCTGCGGGCGGAGGCGCGGCAGCTCCGCCCCGACGTGCGGGTGACGCTGCAGAGCGCGCAGGGCGCCATCCTGGCCGAGATCTACCGCGAGGGCGAGGTGCTGGAGCGCCAGGACGAGGGCGCCGAGATCCACCTCCGCGCGCGCTTGCCGAGCGCCACGCTGGGCCGGCTGCGCAGCCGCGGCGTGCGGGTGGAGTGAGTGCGATCCCGGCCCTCGTGACGGGCGGATGAATCCGCGGTTCCGCGGCAACAACGGCCCGAAGTCCGCCTTCGCGGACTCCCGTGGTGGCATTTCCGCGGAAGGCGGAGATCTCCGGGGACATTGATTCGATGAGCGTCTGGAGCGATCCCGCGGCATGGGCGCACGCCCGCGGTGAGGAGGGATGCGGCGTTTGCGCGCGCGGGGTGCCGGACGACTCGCTGGCGGTGCTCGAGTCGTGCTGGGTGGGGATGCCCGAGGACGGGCCGATGCGCGGCTACTGCTTCCTGATGCTCAGGCGCCACGCCGTCGAGCTGCACGACCTGAGCGCCGCCGAGGCCGCCGCGTTCATCCGCGACGCGCAGGCGGTCTCGCGGGCCGTGCAGGCGGTGACGGGCGCGGTGAAGATGAACTACGAGATCCACGGCAACACCGTGCCGCACCTGCACATGCACGTCTTCCCCCGTTACCCCGGCGACCCCTTCGAGGGCGCGCCGATCAACCCGCGCATCATCACCGCGCCGGTGTACGCCCCCGGCGAGTACGCGGCGATGCGGGCGCGCCTCCGGGACGCGCTCGCGAGGGGCTGAGGGATGACCGTCTGGCTCACGATCGAAGTAGCCGCGAGCGAAGCGAGCCCAGGTCCCTCCCCCAGTCGGTTTTGGGGGAGGGACAGGCGCGAAGCGCCAGGGAGAGGGCCCGCGGCGCACGCTTCCGAATCATTCTCCTCACCCGATCCCATCGTCCCTTGACGGCATCCTCTTCCGACGCATCCCCTGACACGCGCGACCGGCTCTGGATCGTCGGCGCGGGGCGGCTGGGGCTCGCGCTCGGGCTGCGGTTGCGGCGCGCGGGAGCCGTCTCCGCGCTGACGTATTCGGGGCGAAGGGAGACGGCGCCGGAGCATCCGCTCTTCCGCGAAGCGAATCCCATCGCCCACTACCAGCGCGGGCTCGATCCCATCCCTTCCGACGCGACGGGGATGGTGATCGCGGTGCCGGACGACGCGATCGAGCGGGTGGTGGGCGAGCTCGCCGATCTCCATCTCCCCCAGGCGCTTCCTATCCTGCACGCGAGCGGGAGCCTTTCGTTGGACGTTCTTGCTCCTCTCGCCGGCCGCGGGCACTCCGTGGCGGGGATGCACGCGCTGGCCGCCATCGCCGACCCCGTCGAGGGCGCGGACCGGCTGCGCGGCGCCACCTTCGGCGTGGAAGGAGACGGCGCCGCGCGGACCTTGGCGGAACGTCTCGTCGCCGCGTGCGGCGGGCACGTGCTGGCGATCCGGCCGGGGGGCAAGGCGCTGTACCACGCGGCGGCCGTCTTCGCCTCCAACTACGCGGTCGCGCTCCTCTCCGTGGCCGAGCGGCTGATGGCGGAAGCCGGTATCCCCGCGGAAGATGCGCAGCCGGCGCTGGCCGCGCTGGCCGCCGGCGCGGTGGAGAACGTGGCCGCTCGTGGCCCCGCCGGCGCGCTCACCGGGCCCGTGCTACGCGGCGACGTGGCAACCGTCGAGCGGCACCTGTCGCGGTTGTCCGGTGCCGGCCGCGACCTATATTGTCTGCTCGGCCTGGAAGCACTGAAGCTGGCGGAAGCGCGCGGAACCGACCCCGCGGCGCTCGCCCGGCTGCGCGGACTCCTGGGGGATACGCGGTGAGGCTCTACGTCAACATCGACCACGTGGCCACGGTCCGGCAGGCGCGCGGCACCGACGAGCCGGACCCGGTGCGCGCGGCCGTGCTCTGCGAGCTGGGCGGCGCCGACGGCATCACCGTGCACCTCCGCGAGGACCGCCGCCACATCCAGGACCGCGACGTGGAGCTGCTGATGCGGACGGCCCGCACCGTCGTCAACCTGGAGCTGGCCGCCGCGTCGGACGTGCTCGCGCTGGCGGAACGGTGGCGGCCCCACCAGGCCACGCTCGTTCCCGAGCGGCGCGAGGAGGTGACGACGGAGGGCGGGATCGAGCTGCACAGCGAGGCCGCGCGTCGCTGGGTGGGCGACGCCGTCCGCCGGCTGAAGGACGCGGGGATCCGCACCTCGCTCTTCATCGACCCCGACGCCGACGCCGTCCGCGCCTCCGCCGACCTGGGCGCGGAGGCCGTCGAGCTGCACACCGGCGAGTACGCCAATACCCGCGGTGCCGAGCGCCAGGCGCAGCTCGCCCGGCTGCGGCGCGCGGCCGCGCTGGGGCGCTCCGTCGGCGTCGCCGTGCACGCGGGGCACGGGCTGACCTACGAGAACGTGACGCCCGTCGCCGCCGTCGAGGAGATCGAGGAGCTCAACATCGGCCACTCGATCGTCTCGCGCTCCGTCTTCACGGGGATCGAGCGCGCCACCCGCGAGATGGCGGAGATCGTCCGCCGCGCCCGCGCCCGCTGATCTCCATCCCCCGACCCGACCACCCGATGTCGCAACCGCTGAGCGAATACTTCGCGCGCGAGGCCGGCGAGTACCTGGACCGGCTGGACGCGCTGCTGGCCCGCGACTCCGCGCCGGACCCGGTGGAGTTCTTCCGCCTTGCCCGCGGCGTGCGCGGCAGCGCGCAGATCGCCGGCGCCGAGCCGGTGGCGCGGGTGGCCGAGGGGATGGAAGACGCGGCCCGGTCGCTGCGTGACGGCGCGATCACCTGGAGCGACGACGTGCGCGAACGCGCGCGGCAGACGGCGGCCGATCTGCGTGCGCTGGTGGCCGCATCGGGGCGTTGGGGGGACGAGGAGGAGCGGCGCGCGGACGAGGCCACGGCGCGCTGGGAGGGCACCCGCGCCCGCCGCCGTGTCGAGGGGCAGCCCGCGGGGCAGATCTACGACTTCCTGCGGCGCGAGATCGACGGCGTGGTCTCGGAGCTCGACCGCGCGCTGGGCGAGCTGAAGCAGGATCCGGACGGGCGCGAGCCGCTGCGCGCCGTGCTCCGCCGCATGCGCCCGGTGCGCGGCGTGGCGGGGATGGACACCGTCAGCCCCGTGCTGGAGCTGCTGGAGGGGATCGAGGACGCGGCGCACGAGGTGCTGGGCCGCACCACGCCCATCCAGTCGCGCGAGACGGCGCTGCTGGCCGCCGGCCGCGACGCGCTCCGCGCCGCCGGGTCGGCGCTGGAGCGCGGCGGCGATGTCGGCGCCACGCCCGAGCTGGAGCGCTTCCGCGAGGCGCGCGACGGGCTGGAGAGCGCGGGCGAGCCGGTGGACGCGGGCGTCGTTCCCGTCGCGTCGCTCTTCTACGACGACGCGGGGCCGCACGTGGTGTCGTCGCCGATGGCGCCCGCGGGTGGCTCGGAAGGCGCGGGGACGCTGGCGGGCGACGTCGAGAGCTTCCTGCGCATCGAGGCGACCGGGTTCCTGGACCGCGCGGAGGGGCTGGTCGCCAGCCTGGCCGCGCGGCCGGGTCGCTTCGCCCGCATCGCGCGCGACCTGGCGGACATCGCCCGCGGGGTGGGCGAGCTGGCGGTGACGTACGGGATGACGGCGATCGCCTCCGCGGCCGAGGACGCGGCGATCCGCATCTCCCAGGCGGGGACGGCGGACGAGGCGCGCGGCGCGCTGTCGCGGCTCCGCTCCTCCCTCCCCGGCGCCGCGCCGGCGGCGGAGAGCGTGCCCGCGGCGGCGGAAGCCGAGCGCACCGCACCCGCCGCCGAGGCGCCGGCCGCGGCGGACGGCACGGTGCCGATCGAGGCGCTGGAGTACGACCCCGACGACGCGCTGGCCGAGGCGCTGCGGATGCGCGACCGGCTGACCGCGCTGGCCGCCGCCAGTCCCAACGGCGCCGCGCTGGCCGAGGCGCTCGACGAGCTGTTCGGGCTGGTGGCGCTGGGCGCCGAACGCCGGAGCGCCGTCGCCGGATGAAGCACCGCCTCAGGCTCGCCGCCTCGCTGGCGGTGACCGCGTTCTTCCTCTGGCTCGCGCTGCGCGGGGTCGACTGGTCCGAGGTCTGGGCCAACCTGCGCGGCGCGAACCCGCTCTGGCTGGCGCTTTCCATCCTCGTGGCGACCCTTTCGATCCACGTGCGCGCACTGCGCTGGAAGGTGCTGCTCGAGCCGGTGGACCCGCACGTCGCTTGGGCACCGCGCGTTGCCGGGACGGCAGTGGGGATGGCGGCCAACAACCTCATCCCCGCGCGCGTCGGCGAGATCGTGCGGGGCGTCGTGGCCGCGCGCCTGGCGAAGCTGCCGTTCAGCGCCGTCCTGGCCTCGCTCGTGGTCGAGCGCGTGCTGGACGGGCTGGCCACGGTCGGCTTCCTCTTCGCGGTGATGGCGTGGCCCGGCTTCCCGCACCCCGAGCAGGCGGGCTTCGTCCTCGGTGCCGTGCGTATCATGGCGGCGGCGATGGCGGTGGTGGGGGCGGGGCTGATCGCGCTGGCGGTGATGCCCGCGCGCTCGGTGGCGCTGGCGGAGCGGGTGATCGGCGGCATCCTCCCGCGGCGCCTGCGCGGCCCCGTGATCGCGCGGCTGGAGGAGTTCATCGCCGGCCTCGCGGTGCTGCGCAATCCCCGCCTGCTGGCGCTCTCCGTCGGCTGGGCCGTCGCGCAGTGGCTGTTCATCCCCCTCTCCATCTTCTTCGGCTTCAAGGCGTTCGGGATCACCGAGCCGGGGTACGTGGGCGCCGTGTTCCTGCAGTGCGCCATCAACCTCGCCGTCTCCGTCCCGAGCTCTCCCGGCTTCTTCGGGCCGCTGGAGTATGCCGCGACGAAGGGGCTGGGGCTGTGGGGCGTGGACCAGGCGCGCGCCGTCTCCTTCGCCATCGGCTACCACCTGGGCGGCTTCACCACGGTGACGCTGCTGGGGCTGTGGTACGTGCAGCGGCTGGACCTGAGCTGGCGCGAGCTGATCGGCACCGCGGAGAAGGGCGGGGCAGGGGATGAGGAGCCGCCCGCCGCGAAGTCGGTTGGTGCTTCGGGAGATGAGAAGACGGCGGAGGTGAAGCCGGTCGGCCCGGGGGATGAGAGGCGGGGCGATGGCGATGCAGCCGCGGCCGCTACGGAGCGACGCCGTGCCTGACCGCGTGGCGGTGGCCGCGCCGGCGAAGGTGAACCTGCGCCTGTGCATCCTGGCCCGCGAGGAAGGCGGCTACCACGCGCTGGAGACGGTGTTCTGCGCGCTCTCGCTGGCCGACGAGGTGGCGGTGGCGCGGGGGGACCGGGGGATCCGGCTGTGGATGGAGGGCGGGATCGACGTCGGGCCGCCGGAGCAGAACCTCGCCGTGCGCGCGGCCGGCCGATTCTACGCGGAGATCGGCGAATCTCCCGCGATCGATCTCCATCTCACCAAGCGCATTCCCGCCGCGGCCGGGCTGGGCGGCGGCAGCTCCGATGCGGCCGCCGTCCTTCGCGCGCTCAACGCGCTCCACGGCGATCTGCTCCCGCGCGAGACGCTGCTGCAGCTGGGGATCGAGCTCGGCGCCGACGTCCCCTTCTTCCTCTGCGGGTCACCGCTTGCGCTCGCCTGGGGCCGCGGTGAGCGGCTGATGCCGCTGCCTCCACTCCCCCCGCGCTCCGTCCTCGTCGCCCACCCCGGCGAGGCGATGTCCACCGCCGACGCCTTCCGCGAAGTCGCCGCCCTCCGCGGCGGCAGCTACGAGCCGCGCGCGAGCCTCATCGATCCCGCGGCGCTCGCCAGCTGGGACGCCGTCGCCGCGCTGGCGGTTAACGACTTCGAGCCTGTCGTCACGCACCGCATCCCCATCCTCCGCGACGCGCTGGCGGCGATGCGCGCATCCGGCGCCCGCATCGCCCTCCTCGCCGGCAGCGGCTCCTCCCTCTTCGGCATCTTCGACGACATCACCACGCGCGATGCAGCGGCCACGCAGCTGGAGGAGTTGGGGATGAGAGCTTGGCGGGCGGAGACGCTGGCGGAGATGGCGGTGCCGCAGCGGTAGTAGGCGGTGGCGGAGAATCGTCGCGGTATGCGAGTGAACTCGCGGCTACAACGACACACAGTCCGCCTTCGCGGACTCGCGAGACGCGGGTTCCGGCACATTCGCATGCATCGCGCTGAGTTGAAGTCCGCGAAGGCGGACTGCGTGTGGTTGTAGCCGCGGCTTCAGCCGCATACTTCCCCCTCCGCCCCCCTCCACCCTCCGCCTCCCCGCCCGCTCCACCTCCTCGACTCTGATCTTCCCGCAGCCATTCCCGCGGACGCCGGGGGGATGCTCCCGACTTGCGCCAACTCGCTGCGGTGCCGATGTTTGGGGTGGATTCCCACCCCGCACCCCCGGCCGCGCTCCTCCCATGCAGTCCTCCGCACCCCCAACCCCTGACGTGGGCGCCGCCATCCGCTCGGCACCGCTGTTCGCGGACGTCGCGGCGGAGACGCTCGACGCGCTGACCGCCGCCGCCATCCCCGTCACCCTGGCGGATGGAGAGGACGTGTTCTCGGCGCCCGCGACGGACGGGCTCTTCGTGGTTGTCGACGGGCACCTGGACGCGGTGGAGGAGGGGGGGCAGGCGCTGCGCTGGCTGGGCGCGGGCGAGGTGTTCGACCGGCAGCAGACGCTGGCCGGCGTCACCCGCAACGTGCTGGTGCGCGCCGCGGGCGCGGCCACGGTGGCGCGCATCCCCTGCGGCGTGGCGGACACGATGGAGGCGGCCGATCCCGCGCTGGCGGTGGCCGTCACCCGGATGCACGCGCGGCAGCTCCTCTGCCGCCTGGCGCCGGTGCTGGGCGCGCTCGACGCGCGGCTGCTGGACGACGTGGAGAAGGCCGCCGACTGGAAGTACCTCAACCGCGGCGACGTGCTGTTCGAGCAGGGCGACTCCGCGCAGGGGCTGTACTTCGTGGTCAGCGGCCGCCTCCTGGTCGAGCACATCGACCGCGACGGCGTCGCGCGCCCCATCGGCGAGGCGGGGCGCGGGCAGAGCATGGGCGAGATGGCGTTCTTCACCGGCGCGCCGCGCTCGGCCCGCGCCAGCGCCATCCGCGACAGCGTCTTAGTCGAGTTCACCAACGCCGAGTTCGATTCGCTCGTCTCCACCCGCCCGCAGCTGATGCGGCACGTGGCGGCCGGCCTGGTGGAGCGGCTGAACCGGGCGAACGCGCACGAAGCGGGGACGCGCGTGACCAACCTGGCCGTGCTCCCGGCCAGCCCGGGCGCGCCGGTGTCGGCCTTCTGCGACCGGCTGGCCGAGGCGCTGGGCGCGTTCGGCCCCGTGCTCCGCCTCTCGGCCGCCACGGTCGACCAGCTCGCGGGCGAGGCGGGGATGGCGCAGGCGCCCGAGGAGTCGCCCGAGAGCGCGCGGCTGCTGGCGTGGATCGAGGCGCGCGAGGCGTCGCATCGCTTCCTCGTCTTCGAGGCCGACGCGGAACCGACGGCGTGGACGCGCCGCTGCCTGCACCAGGCCGACCGCGTGGTCCTCCTGGCCCGCGCCGACGAGGACCCCGCGCCCGGCCCGCTGGAGCGCGCGCTCCTCAACCATCCCCGCCGGGTGACGGACGCGAAGCAGTGGCTCGTCCTCGTCCACCCCGAGCGAGCGCACCGGCTGCCGGAGGGAACGCGCCGGTGGCTCGACGGCCGCAACGTCGAGCATCACCACCACCTGCGCTGGGGGCACGCGGGCGACCTGGGGCGGCTGGCGCGGCATCTCGCGGGACGCGCGGTCGCGCTCGTGCTGGGCGGCGGCGGGGCGCGCGGCTTCGCGCACATCGGCATCTACCGCGCGCTGCGCGAGGCGGGCGTGCCGATCGACCTGGTCGCGGGCACCAGCATGGGCGCCTCCATCGCCGCGCAGATCGCGATGGGATGGAGCCCCGACAAGCTGGAGACGATGAACCGGCGCGTGTGGGTCCGCATCCGCCCGCACAAGGTGTACACGCTGCCGCTGATCTCCATCATCTCCACCCGCAAGAGCGACCGGGTGGGGCGGATGCTGTACGGCACCACCGACATCGAGGACCTGTGGACGCCGTATTTCTGCATCTCCAGCAACCTGAGCACGGCGGAGATGATGATCCACCGGCGCGGCTCGCTGCTGTGGGCCGCGACGGCCAGCGCGTCGCTCCCCGGCGCCGCCCAGCCGGTGCTGCACCAGGGCCAGCTCCTGTGCGACGGCGCGCTGCTGAACAACCTTCCCGCCGACGTGGCGCGGCGGATGGGGTGCGGGACGGTGATCGCCGCCGAGGTGTCGGTGGAGGAGGACCAGCAGTTCGTCTGCGACCGCATCCCCCGGCCGATGGAGATCGTGCGCGACCGGCTGTTCCGCCGCAACAAGATCAAGTTCCCATCGCTGATGGAGATCGCCCTGCGCGCGTCGATGCTGCACAGCACGCGCGGCGAGCGCGAGGCCATCGACGCCTGCGACTTCGCGCTGCGCCCGCCCATCGACGCCTTCCGCCTGATGGACTTCGACGCGATGGAAGCGCTGGTGAAGGTGGGCTACGAGCACGCGCGCCAGGAGGTGGGCGCCTGGGTCGCCGCCGGCGCGCTCGACGGGCTGGGGATTAGATAGAAGAAATCTCACGCAGAGGAGCAGAGGCAGCAGAGGACTGATGCGAAGTCCTCTGCTGCCTCTGCTTCTCTGCGTGAGATTATCTGTTTTCAGTCCGCCGGCGCGGGATGGAGATGGTCGGCGCGCACGGGCACGAGCTCGTGCAGCGCCTCGGCCACCATGCTGCGGTGGCAGTGCGCCGGGTCGGCCTCGAAGCATAGCAGGCAGACGCGGCGGCCGGCGCGCACCATGTCCGCGAGCGACTCCATCGCCACCTGCGCGTCCGTCGTCGCCAGGTGCTCGGTGAAGATGCGGCGCAGCTCGTCGAAGCGCCCGCTCCGCGCCGCCGCGCGCCCGTCCGCGGGGGTGCCGAGCGGGCGCAGGTGCACGTAGTCGATCCCCGCCTCGCCCAGGTGCGCGGCGAGCTGGTTCTTGGAGAAGCCAGGCCGGCGCGAGCTGGTCACCGCGCGCACGTCCGCCACCAACTCCACCTTCGCGTCGCGCAGCGCCGCCAGGAAGCGCGGCATCGTCGCCCCCTCGTATCCGATCGTGGCGATCGTCTTCATGAATCCCTCATTTGTCGGGTCCGTCCCGCCGGCAGCCCAGCCGCCGTGCGCATCCTCGCCCGGCCGGCTCCGGCCCGCAAGCCTCCCCGCTCCCGACAAGAGTACAAAGGTCCGGTTGTGTGTGCATCAGAATTATCATATCCTCTCATCTGCAACGTAGCACCCGCCGTTTTCAGTCCATTTCACGGAGACCGGGAATGCTCACCTTGACCGCTTCGAGAGTATGATCGGCTGGTTCAGGAAACATCGCGACGGCGTGGCGGCAGTCCCTTTGGATACTCTGTACCGAAGAAACGATCACGTTGTGGCCGCACAGGAGGGTGACCGGACCGTTCTTCTCGATCCCGTCCAGGGCGAGTACTTCGGGCTGGACGAGGTGGGGACGCGGATCTGGGCGCTGCTTCCCGAGCATCCCACCGCCGCCGCGCTCGCGGACCGACTGTTCGACGAGTACGACGCCCCGCGCGAGACGCTGGCGGGAGACGCCGCGCGCCTTCTCGGCCAGCTCGCGGCGATGAAGCTGGTGGTACGCGCGTGAGCGTGCCCTCAGTGGCGCGTTGCGCGCTGGCGCTGCTGGTCGTGCGCGGGTGGCTCAAGGCGCGCGGCTTCGGGCCCACGGTGGCGCGCTGGCGGCGCCTCGGCGAGCGGGCGACCGGCGCCGGCCTCACGCCGGACGAGGTGGAGCGCGCGGCCTGGCACGTGGCCGTGGCGGCGGCGTTCTTCCCCGGGCGGGCGGTGTGCCTGGAGCAGTCGCTCGCGCTGTACGTGCTGCTGCGCCGCCGCGGCGTCCCCGCGGAGCTGCGGCTGGGCGTGCAGGTCTACCCGTTCTACGCGCACGCCTGGGTGGAGCTTGGCGGCCGGCCCGTGAACGAGGACCAGGAGACGGTGGAGAAGTTCCGCCTTCTTCCGCAGGTGGCGGTGTGAGCCGCTTTGCCTGCGCCGCCGCGGCGCCGGGAGCGGAGATTCCGCCCGCACTCCGGCCTCGACTGGCGGCGGGGATCGCCGCGCCCGGAAACGCCGCCGGCGCGCTGGACGGCGACGGGTTCTCCGCGATCGCGAGCACGGAGGCCGACGCGCTGCGTCCGCTCCTCGCCCGCCGCGGCGCGCTGCTGGCCGCGGGTGACGTGCGCCTGGACAACCGCGCGGAGGTGGCTTCGTGGGGCGGCGTCCGCGCGGACGGCAGCTCCGACCTGGAGATCGTGCTCGCGGCGCACGCGGCCCGCGGCGCGAAGTGCCTGGACGGCGTGCTGGGCGATTTCTCCATCGTGCTGTGGGATGGAGATCACCGGACGCTGACGGCGCTGCGCGACCCGTTCGGAGTGAAGCCGCTCTTCTTCTCCCGCCAGGGCGACGTCCTTCTCCTCTCTTCCCGCGCGGCGGCGCTGGCGCGCGAGGGGGATCTCGACGAGGAGTGGATCGCCGACTTCCTCGTCGGTGGCATCGGCCCGCGCGACCGCACGGTGTGGGCGGGCGTGCAGTCCGTCGTCCCCGGCGAGGCGCTGGCCTGGCGCGACGGGAATCTCACGCGCCGCCGCTTCTGGTCCGCGGCCGATTTCGCGCCGGCGGCGGCCGTAGACGAGCGCGCGGCGACGGACACCTTCCGCGATCTGCTCGAGGAGGCGGTGCGCGTCCGGATGGAGGGCGGCGTCCCCATCTGGTCGCAGCTTTCCGGCGGGCTCGATTCGTCGTCCGTCGTCTCCGTCGCGCAGACGCTCGCCGCCGCGGGGAGGGGGCCGGCGATCGCCGGCACGGTGACGCTGGTGGAGACGCTGGGCGACGGCGACGAGCGCAAGTACTCGGACGTGGTCGTCCAGCGCTGGGGGCTGCGCAACGAGACGGTGGTCGACCCTTGGGCGTGGCAGGACGACGGGTTGCCGGCGGAGCGGACGGACGAGCCGCGCGCGCACTTCCCGTTCTGGGCGCGCGACCGGGCGATGGTGGCCGCCGTGCGCCGCGCCGGCGGCCGGGTGCTCCTCTCGGGCCAGGGACCGGACCACTACCTCACCGGCAACCTGGGCCACGTCACCGACCTCGTCGCCACCGGCCACCTCCGCAGGGCCATGCGCGAGCTGGTGCGCCACGCCGTCGCCGAGCGGCAGTCGTTCTGGACCGGGCTCGGGCGCCACGCGATCCATCCCTTCCTCCCCACCTGGCTGAAGCTGCGCCGGGCGCGTCCCCACGAACAGCTCCCGCGGTGGCTCGATCCGGGCTTCGTGCGGCGGATGGAGATCGCCCGGCGGCTGCCGATGGTGCGCGGGCTGGCCGCGCCGCGCGGGGGGAGCTTCTTCGCGCACCAGGTGGCGTCGGAGCTGGACGGATTGTCGGGGATGCTGGAGCGCGGGCCATTCCAGGAGGGGATCGAGATGCGCTATCCCTTCCTGCATCGCCCGCTGGTGGAGCACTCGCTCCGCCTGCCGCCGGGGATGCGCGTCCGCCCCGGCGCGGGGAAGCACGTCCTGCGCGAGGCGATGCGCGGCATCCTTCCCGAGGAGATCCGCACGCGCCGCGGCAAGGGCGGCATCGACGCGCGCCTGCTGTGGGCGCTGCACCGCGAGCGGGCGCGGCTCGACCACCTCCTGCGCGACCCGGAGATCGCGCGGCGCGGCTGGGTGCGCGCCGACGCGCTCCGCGCCGCCACCGAGCAGGCGCGCCAGGGCGAGGTGAAGAGCCTGCCGTTCCTGCTCTGCTCGCTGTCGCTGGAAACCTGGCTGTCGGTGCGCGCGGGGCGCTGGGAAGCGTCCGCGTCCTCGCCCGCCGCGGCGGCCTGACCCGAGTTTCGCCGGCGGAAACCGTCCGCCGGCACGGGCGGGCGTCACGGCGGCGCCTGCCGATATCCACACCCTTGCTGGGAGAAGCAGACCGATGAAGAAGACGTACACGACCCCGACCGTCGTGAAGCACGGCAACGCCGTGGCCGTGACCCTCGGGAACTTCGGTTGGGCGCTCGAGCTCATCAACTGGCGCATCGGCCTCCCCTGAGCGGGTGATCCGCGGGTTCGTGCCGGCGGGTCCGCGAGATGGGCTCGCCGGCAGGGCAGGCGCCGCGGCGGCGCCTGCCGGCATCCACGCCCATGCTGGGAGAAGCAGACCGATGAAGAAGACGTACTCGACCCCGATCCTGGTGAAGCACGGCAACGCCGTGGCCGTGACCCTCGGGCGGGGCAGCCAGCTGCTCGAGCTCATCAACTGGCGCGCACACTGAGCCAGATGCCGGCCGGCGAGCCCTCCGCGTGGGGGCTCGCCGGCCCGGGTCCGGTCGGCGGACTGGCCGCAGCGCACACGATCCCCCACCATCCGGGGATACACCCCCGGCGGAGAAAGCGAGGAGCGCATGGACAAGAAGCCCTATGTTCCGCCCCAGATCACCAGGCACGGCAACGCGGTGCAGATGACCGCAGGCGAGCACGGCCGCGCGCTGGAGCTCATCAACTTCCGCCCGGGCCCGCCGTTTCCGCGCCCGTAGACGACAGGTAGGGCCTCTGTAGCACCGATCAGCGTGCACGGCCGAAGATCCGCCGACCGGACCGCTGGAGCCAAGCGCTGAAGACCATACTCAAACGATCGGGGCGAGACCGTTCGCGGTCCCGCCCCCTCGTCGTTCCAGCGCGCATCCGGACCCGCCGCCGGTTGATTTCAGGCCGATCCGGAGATACCTTTACTCGCCTTCCGCTCCCGTAAGTCGTTCGGAGCCGGAGGGATGCGATGCCCCCTGGTGTAATGGCAGCACAAAGGTCTTTGGAACCTTTGGTGGAGGTTCGAATCCTCCGGGGGCAACTTTATTAGCGATTCTTCGCGGTAGCACAGCGAGTGTGAGGGGCAGGAGAATTTCGGCCCCAAATAATTGGCGCTAAACTATGGCTCCTTATTAGGCGGTCTTTGTTTTCTTTCGCGTACACGCTTGATCACGGGCAAAAGGTCCTTTCTCACCTGCTCCCAAGCAACCGATCTGGGATTCGTCTCCGCGATGCTGCTGTACTTCGATGCCAGCCGCTGAAGCTTTCCAAGATGCGGATCTTCGTCCGCGGCGCACGGTTCTAGTTTCACGCAGACGATCTCTACCTCACCAACTTCCCACCGTTCCCGGGCACGCCTAAGTTCGGGGTTTCTTATATAGGTACTCACCAATGACCTTTGACTAGCAATAAACAGAAAGATATCCATCTCTTCAAGGCGCCGCCGAATCTCCTCGTCCCATTCATCGCCTGCGATCAGCCGCTTGTCTAGCCATGGTACCAACCCATGGTGCTGCTCGAGAACACCGAGCGTCGCGTCCAGTCGCTGAAGCTGCCGTTCGTCCTTGTGTGCATAGCTCACAAAAATGCGCACAGGCACCGGGGCGGTGGTCGGATCACGGTTAATCGCGCGAGATTCTGCGGGTTCCAACTTGTCGAGTTCGAGAGGGACATTCACTTCTGCCGTTCCATCTGGCCGGATTGGCAGCTTTTTCATCGGTATTTCGGGTTCTTCGATTTCGCGCAGTGCTTTAACTCCGATCCAACTCTCGGCCGCACCCGTTAGCTCCAACTCTTCGACAGGTGCCATCTTCATCTCGCCGTGCAACGCCTCCAATTCACGGCGCACCATGGTCACTAGCACTTGTCGTGTGTCGTTGTCGCCTCCGAGGACAAAAACGTCAAGCTCGGGCCTATCCGACTCTTCACGGATAAGCGCCGACGCTTCTCCATGGCGCAGTACGACACCATGACGCCAATGCGGAGCTCCCTCGCTCAAGGCGTGCGTGCGGACGATAAAACGGGGTAGTAACCCTGGCGGAAGCACCTCGTAGCTGTAGCGTAGGCGAACGGGTGCCTCCTCCCAAGGTTCTGCCATTTCCGGTTCGAATTCCGGAAGAAGCTCTGGCACAAGATAGCGCTTGGCCGGTACTCCCGGCTCCCCTTCTTCTTCGCTGGCAAAGCAGAGCTGGAACGCGCGCATAAGTTCAAGTATGAACGGGTGCGTCTCAGCCGGATAGTCACGCGCCTTGACCACTCTTTGAGCCTCGGCCTCCTCCAGCACGCGCGGCATAGTGCTGACCGCGAGTTGCCCGTTGTTCTCTGCCACTGAGGGCGATCTGATAACCGCGTATACGCCGCCGGTCACCCATCTAGGATTCAGCACGCGAGTATCGTGGAGCCGTGGGTCCTTCCCGAAGTAAAGCGCTAAGCCGAGGGCGTGCAGGATTCCTGCGAGGTCCGCCTGTGCGTCTGGATCTGTCTCGCCGTTCTCGTTGCAAAGCTCGGCGTAGCGTCCATAAGGAAGGAAGTTGTCGCTCATTCCAGCGACATGGTTCTTAATGGCGCGCCAACGATCGGGAAACGGGAGCCAAACGTCTGGCATTTGTTCGTCTACAGTTTGCGAAATTGAACTTCGCAAACTGTCGATCCCATCACCGTACAGCGCATCCGTTGAGATAAAATCTACAATGAATGGAAATTTTCTGCGTAGTTTTACTTCATCGACCTTTCCAGCGCCGACCTCGACTCCAGTTCATGACTACAATTACCGGTGAACCATCCCCTTGCGTCTCAATCAGCTTCAACCAGTATTCCGCGTCGCGCTGAGCCAGTCCGGTTCGCGGCTCCAACACTAACACATAGAGACTACGCTCGGTGAGGAAAAACTGATGGGTTGAGTGAAGTATCTCCTGTCCGCCGAAATCCCAGGCCCGCGTACGCACTGAACCACGCGGACATTCGAGCACGAACTCGCGAATTGCAATTGAATGGGTCTCTTCTTCGTTCCTGCGCGGTATCTCACCCGCGAGCAGCTTTACCAGCGTGGTTTTTCCCGCTTTTCCACGTCCTACCAAAAGGAGTTTCAACTCGAGAAGTGGCCAGCCCTTCTTCCCGCGCGACTCGAAATAATAACTAAGAATTTCACCAGGCCGTTGGGTACTGAGGACGCTCTCTGGAATATTTAGAGCAGGGTTTCCGCGGAGTTGCAGCACAGAAAGGCGGGACATAGTACGAAGCGATTCTGGTAACGTCTCAAGCTCGTTCCTCTCAAGCAGCAACCACTCCGCGGGACTGGCGGCGATACCTCTCGGCAAATTTCTCAGCAGATTCATGCTCAAATCCAACACCCGAGCCGGAATTTCTCCGATCCATGAGGGTAATGAACTGAGGCCGTTTCCAGCTAGACTGAGGACTTCAACATTACGAATCTCTCGCAAACTGTTTGGGACCGAGCGGAGTCCCAGTCGCGCGAGGTCAAGAACCCGAAGTTGCACACCGCCGATACGATAAGACTGAACCCAAAACCCTGTAGGTCGTTCACCAGATTTCCATGCCGCGATCCGCTCCTCCGCAATCTGCTCCGGGGAGCGTGTATCTCTTACTTTCACTCTGCGATTGGATTTCTTTCCCATAGCGATTTTGTCCTAAGGCTCCGAGAGAGGTTCCCTAAATCGTGTGTGAATCACGACGCGGAGCGGTCAAAGGCTGGGGACGGGCGAAGCCTCGCTGAGATGCTACACATTTTCGCGCTTTCGATCAAGCGTGAGACAGCAGTCCAGCAATCTCCGGTTGAGTAGCGCTCTCCTCTGGATTCCGCTGTCCGGATATCGGATGATCCTCACGCCTTCCCGCGCAGTCCGTCGACCCACTCGCGCGTCGCCTCGCCCATCTCGGCGAGGACCTGGGGGTCGGTGCGGCCGGAGGACTTCAGCACGTGGAAGGAGTGGTCGGCGCCTTCCAGCCAGTGCATCCGCCACTCCGTCTTCACCGTCTGCAGCGCGCGCTCCATCAGGTCGCGGCGGCAGAGCTCGTCGCGCGTGCCGTTGAAGCAGAGCACGGGCACGGTGATGTTCGGCAGGTGCGCGTCGCGCAGCTTTTCCGGCTGGCCGGCCGGGTGGAGGGGATAGGCGAGGAGAAGGAGCCCGTCGCAATCGAACCCCTCCGCCGCCAGCATCGACGCCGCGCGCCCGCCCATCGACCGCCCGCCGATCACCATCACCTCCGGCTTCAGCTCCTCGCGCGTCCGCTCCACCACGGCGCGGACGCACTGCATCAGCGCGGGCATCGGGTCGGGGCGTCCCGATCCCCGTTCCTTGTAGAGGAAGTTGAAGCGGACCAGGCTCAGCCCCCGCGCGAGGAAGGCGTCGCGCGCCTTGAGCATGGCGCCGTCGCCCATGTGGCCGCCCGCGCCGTGCGCGCAGACGAACACCACGCCCGGGTCGCCGCCCTCCGCCGCGTCGTGGACCGCCGCCGTCTCCGCGTCGCCAACGGCGACGCGCCAGGTGGCGGCGCTCACCGCACCAGCACCCGCCAGCCGTGCGCGGGAACGTCCAGCGTTCCCGTGGCGGCCAGCTGCACCGGCGCGCGGCCGAACCAGTCGCTGTAGCTCCCCGGCCGCGGCAGCCCCTGGTAGGTGACGTGCGCGGGCAGGTCGCCGAAGTTCACCGCGACCAGCACCGTGTTCGACTCGAGCGTGCGCGTGTAGGCGTACACGCGGCCGCCGCCGTCCGTCTGCAGCTTCACCTGCGGCGCGCCCCACGGCCCGTTGGCGAGCGCGGGCTGCGTGTGCTTCAGCTCCAGCATCCGCGCGTAGAAGTCCGCCAGCGACGGCCCATTCCAGTTCACCGTGTCCTTGTCGAAGAACCGCAGCCGCCGGTTCAGGCTGGCCTCCTGGCCGGTGTAGAGCAGCGGCATCCCGTTCTCCGCCGTGGAGCTCAGCACGAACGCGGGGAGGTGGTTGGCGCCCATGCGCTCGAACTCGGTGCCGTTCCAGCTGTTCTCGTCGTGGTTGCTGGTGAAGTACATCCGGTAGGCCCCGCGGCCGTAGCGCGTCTCCTGCCGCGCGAAGTAGTCGTCCAGCTCGGCGGTCGTCTTCTTCGCCTGCGCGATCTCGTTCAGCAGGTGGTGCAGCTCCCAGCCGTAGGTCATGTCGAACGCGGCGTGCATCTCCGGGCTCTCCGCCTCGGCCAGGAGGAAGAGGTCCGGGCGCACGGCCTTGAGCGCCGTCCTGGCCTGCATCCAGAAGTCCATCGGCACGCCGCCGGCCACGTCGCAGCGGAAGCCGTCGATCCCCATCCGCTCCACCCACCAGCGCATCTCGCCGATCATGGCCTGGCGCATGGCCTGGCTGTCGTAGTTCAGCTCGGCCACGTCGGTCCAGTCCGTCTCGCGCCCCTCGTTGTCGCGCGCGTTGGAGATGGTGCCGTCGGCGCGGTGCACGTACCAGTCGGGGTGCGCGGCGATCCACTCGTGGTCGTGCGCGGTGTGGTTCGCGACCCAATCGAGGATGACCTTCATCCCCTGCGCGTGCGCGGCGTCGACCAGCGCGTGGAAGTCCGCCTCGCTGCCGTGCTCGGGGTTGGTCGCGGTGTAGTCGCGGATCGCGTAGTAGCTCCCCAGCGGGCCCTTGCGATTCTTCATCCCGATCGGCTGCACCGGCATCAGCCAGAGGATGTCCACCCCCATCCGCTTCAGCCGCGGGAGATGCCGCTGGAACGCGGCGAAGGTCCCCTCCGGCGTGTACTGGCGGACGTTCACCTCGTAGATGTTCGCGGCGCGCGACCACGAGGGGTGGAAGGTGGTGTCCTCGTTCGGAACCAGCCGCGCGTTGATGGAGGGCGGCGTGGCCGCGGCCGAGCCGTACGCCGCGGGGCCCGGCGCCGCGCAGGCGGAAAGGGCGAGCGCCGCGGCCGCCAGGAAGGGAAGCGTCCTCATCGGGAGATGAACGGCTCGGGGGATCGGCACGCCGCCACGGGATGGGCCGCGGCGGCGGGTGATTCGGGTGATGGGGATAGCCTACGTCCGAGCGGGCGGCGGGGCCAGTCCGCCGCCCGGGGATGCACGCGAAAGGCTGGGGGATGTCGATCCTCCCGTCCCGGCAGGCCAGCCGCCTCGACCGAGGAAGCCGCGCCCGCATCCCGGGGCGAGGGCGGCATCGACGCTGGATGAATGCTCACGGTCTACCCCTCGCTCCCGCGCGAGGCGAGGCCGCGCGTGCCGCCCCGGCATCCTCAACTGCGTCATCAGGATGGCGCCGGGCGGGCGCGCGAGCGCGTCCCCTCCTCCCGTGCTGGACAGGGGATCTCCCTCTCCGATTCACGCGATCGCGATCTGTCGGAAATTTCCGACAGATCACGATCCGCTGGCGCGGCGCACCCGCGGCCCTCCATGCCGGGGATCCGCGGAGAGGCCGCGTGTGCACCGCAAACCATCTCCTGATGACGCAGTTGACGGCGGTGGCGGGTCGCGCTGGAGGAGCGGCACGGACGATCTGCGTGCGAGAACGCGGCCGGCATCCATGGCCGGCCGCTCGCGGCGCGGGTTGGAGCCAAGCCGGTGGAGATTGCGATCGGGGACGAGGCTACTTCGCCGCGGAGTCGCCGGCGGACGCGGCGCACCACCGGTCGCGCTCCTTCCAGTCGGTGAAGCGGTGCGGCTCGGCGGACGGATGCACCTCGATTCCCGTGCCCGCCACCACCCCGCGCGCGATCGCCGCGGACCAGCGGATGTCGCGGGCGCCCTCGCGTGCCCGGTCTTCGGCGGGACCGAGCCGGTGCGGGGCCCCGAGGTAGCCGTAGCCGACGTCCAGCGAGCACGACGGGCCGCGGTTCAGCCGCACGTCGGCCTGGTAGATCGCCGCCGGGCCGGAGAGCGAGTCGGCGCCGGGCGGAAACTCGCGGGCACGGCCGAGCGTATACACCGCGAAACCATTGCACCGCGCGGTCGGTGGCGGGCTGGACCACCAGTGCCGCGCCCGCTCGCCGCCCTTCGTGAAGCGGTACGGCGGCAGGTCGATCGCGGCCGGGAGCGCGAAGGCGCTGTCGGGGCAGCGCGACAGCGGGTAGCGGTCGTACGCGTCCACGGCCCCCCAGCAGTCGAACTGCGCGCCGAGCAGCAGCAGCGACGCGCCGCAGAGGAGCGCGGCCTTCCGGGCGACGGTCATCGCATTTCGTCTCGTGGAGATCCGCGCCGCCGGTGCTAACGATGCAGCAGGCCAGCGGGTCTTGTCCGCGGCGCCGCCGCGCGCGCGGGCGAAGGTGAAAAACGACGGGCTTGCCAACCGGTTCCGGCGTGCTAGTATCGAACGCTCACACACGATCGACCCGGGGCCCTCCCCCCGGGCGCAGGAGCTCGAATCCCGAATGACTTCCGTGCTCTTTCGCTCCGTGACCGCGGCGCTGCTGGCGGCGCTGTTCTGCGCCGCGCCCGCCGCCGCGCAGGACCACCACCACGGCGCCGCCGCGCCCCCCGCGCCCGGCGACACCGCGCGCTGGACGAAGGCCGACGCCGACTTCATGTCGGGGATGATCGGCCACCACGCGCAGGCCATCGCCATGTCGCGGCTGGCGCCCACGCACGGGGCGAGCGCGACGGTGCAGAACCTGGCCTCGCGCATCATCAACGCGCAGCAGGACGAGATCCGCACCATGCAGCTCTGGCTGCGCGACCGCCGCCAGCCCGTGCCCGAGGCCGTCGCCGGGCCCATGCGGATGACGATGAACGGCGTGGAGCACGAGATGCTGATGCCGGGGATGCTGACCCCCGCGCAGATGCAGGAGCTCGACGCCGCGCGCGGGCGCGACTTCGACCGGCTGTTCCTGACCTACATGATCCAGCACCACCGCGGCGCCGTCTCCATGGTGCAGCAGCTCTTCTCCAGCTGGGGCGCCGGGCAGGACGAGACCGTGTTCAAGTTCGCCAGCGACGTCAACGTCGACCAGACCACCGAGATCGCGCGCATGCAGCGGATGCTCGCCGACCTCATCTTCGCGACCCCCTCTCCCTGAGCACCGTGCAGCAGCAACACGTCCGTCAACGATCCCCCCTCTCCGAGGAATCCGCCATGCACTTCCTGTCCCGTCCGCGCGCGTGGGCGCTGGCCCTGGCGCTGTCGTCCGCGGCGGCGCTGGCCCCCGCCGCCGCGCAGGCGCCCAACCCCGACCCGCGCATCGGCCTGCGCGCCGGGCTGCACGACGCCGGCGAGGCCGTGTGGAACCTGCGCGTGCTGTCGAAGACGCCGCCGCCGCCCGACTTCGTGGGCAAGACCAACTCCGACCTGGCGTTCACCGGCCGCTACGCCATCCAGGGGAACTACAACGGCTGGCAGATCTGGGACATCTCCAACCCCGCCCGGCCCGCGCTGAAGACGGCGTACGTCTGCCCGGCCTCGCAGAGCGACGTGTCGGTGTACCGCAACCTGCTCTTCATCTCCGGCGAGGGGCTGACCGGGCGGCTGGACTGCGGCATCCAGGGCGTGCAGGACACCGTCAGCCGCGACCGGCTGCGCGGGCTGCGCATCTTCGACATCAGCGACATCGAGCACCCGCGCAACGTGGGCAACGTGCAGACCTGCCGCGGCTCGCACACGCACACGGTGCTGGCGGACCCCAAGGACCCCGAGAACGTCTACGTCTACATCTCCGGCTCGGCCGGCGTGCGCTCGCCCAACGAGCTGGCCGGGTGCGTGCGCGCGGCGCCCAACGAGGACCCCAACTCGGCGCTCTTCCGCATCGAGGTGATCAAGGTTCCCGTGGCGCACCCCGAGCAGGCGGCCATCGTCAGCTCGCCGCGCATCTTCAACGACCTGGCCGCCCCGCCGCGCCACGGCGACTCGCCGGCCGACGTGGCCGAGGCGGCGCGCGTGGCCGCGGCGGCGCGCGCCCGCGGCGCCTACACCGTGCGGGTGTTCGGCAGCGAGCGGGTGGCGCCCCCCGAGTTCGTCAACCCGCTGCTCGACAGCATCGTGAAGGCGCGCGGCGGGACGGGCGCGGCCACGGCGGCCGACAGCGCGGCGCTGCGCGGCTCCATCCAGGCGATCGTGGACCGCATGTTCGGCGACCAGCAGGCGCGCCGCACCGGGCCCACGCAGTGCCACGACATCACCGTGTACCCGGCGATGGGGCTGGCCGGCGGCGCCTGCGAGGGCTACGGGATGCTGCTGGACATCCGCGACCCGGCGCACCCGGTGCGCATCGCGGCGGTGGCCGACAGCAACTTCTCGTACTGGCACTCGGCCACGTTCAACAACGACGCCAGCAAGATCCTGTTCAGCGACGAGTGGGGCGGCGGCGGGCAGGCCAAGTGCCGCGCCAGCGACCGGCACGAGTGGGGCGCCGACGCGATCTTCACCATCGCCGACCGCCGGCAGATGAACTTCCAGAGCTACTACAAGATGCCGGCGCCGCAGACCTCGGCCGAGAACTGCGTGGCGCACAACGGCTCGCTGATCCCCATCCCGGGTCGCGACGTGATGGTGCAGGCGTGGTACCAGGGCGGGATCTCGGTGTTCGACTGGACCGACGCCGCGCACCCGAAGGAGATCGCCTTCTTCGACCGCGGGCCGGTCGACAGCACGCGCATCGCGGGCGGCGGGTCGTGGTCGGTGTACTGGTACAACGGGGTGATGGTGAGCTCCGAGATCTCGCGCGGGCTCGACATCTTCGAGCTGACGCCCAGTGCGTTCCTGTCGCAGAACGAGATCGACGCGGCCAAGACGGTGCACGTCGACTACCTGAACACGCAGGGGCAGCCGCACTACGTGTGGCCCGCGTCGTTCGCGCTGGCCCGCGCCTACGTGGACCAGCTGGAGCGCTCGCACGGGCTGACGGCGGCGCGCGTGGGCACGGTGCGGCAGGCGCTGCAGCGCGCCGAGTCGGCGTCGGGCGCGGCGCGGCGCACGGCCCTCACCACGCTGGCGACGCAGATCACCGGCTACGCCGCCGGCTCCAGCGACGCCGCGAAGGTGCGCACGCTGGCCGGCGCGGTGCGGGACCTGGCCGGCGCGCGCTGACACGCTCGTAGCGGACGGAATACCGGCGCCGGCGCGTGCATCCTCGCACGCGCC
>DASUYB010000097.1 GCA_036377595.1 Longimicrobium sp.
GAATTTGGTTGATGCACCCCGATCGGTTCCACGATGACGTCATCCTGAGGCCGGCCAGACTGTAATCAGCGTCTGCGCAAGTGGTTGCAGGCCGAAGGATCTATCATCGCGGCAGCACGAGATTCGGGGAAACGCACCAATCCTTCACCCGGACCTGGTATCACCCGCGATGGCCGGCATCGGTCCGGGCGGGCAAACCCGCGGCAACAACGACGAAAAGCCTCGCAAACCGCGCGAGGCTTCAACTGCATCCGGGCGATGTGACGGCGCGAATCTCGATGCCGCAGCCTGCGCAGCAGGCTTCCCAATGTTCGAGCCGCGGGTTTACCCGCCTGTCGGATGTCGGCCCGTCGCGATCTCCGCCCTCACTCGATCTTCTCCCGCCACGCGAGCACCTCCGGATCCGCCTTCGGGAACTGCGGGTCCATCCGCCGCAACGCGCGGACGACGGTGCGGGCGACCAGGTAGTCGCGCACGCGCTTGTCGTCGGCGGGAACGATGAACCACGGCGCCCACGGCGTGCTGCAGCGCGAGATCACGTCGGCGTAGGCGCGGCTGTACTCGCGCCACTTCGCGCGCGCGTCCAGGTCGCCGGGGCGGAACTTCCAGTTCTTCGCCGGATCGTCCAGCCGCTCCAGGAAGCGCTTCTTCTGCTCGTCCCTCGACACGTGCAGGAAGAACTTGAGGATGGTGATGCCGTTCTCCGCCAGCATCCGCTCGAAGTCGTTGATCTGCCGGAAGCGCCTCTTCCACACCTTCGGGGGGACGAGCTCCTGCACGCGCGGCACCAGCACGTCCTCGTAGTGCGAGCGGTTGAAGATGCCGATGTAGCCCTTCTGCGGGACGAAGTTGTGCACGCGCCAGAGGTAGTCGTGCGCCAGCTCGTCCTCCGATGGCGCCTTGAAGCTCTGCACGTACGACCCCTGCGGATTGAGCGGGCCGAACACGCGCTTGATGGCGCCGTCCTTTCCGCCCGCGTCGCGCGCCTGGAAGACGACCAGGAGCGCGCGCTTCGCCTCGGCGTAGAGCGCGGCCTGGTAGCGCTCGAGCCGCTCGCCCAGCTGCCGCGTCTTCTCCTCCAGCACATCGTCGTCGGGCAGCCCGTCGGGGCGCGCGGCCTCGGCGTCGCGCAGGCGGATGCGCTCGCGCTGCTTCACCGGCTTCAGCTTCATCCCGTCCTCACGACAAGGGTGGACTCGCCGCCGGCGGGGCCAGCGCCTCGGGCGGCGGGACGTGCGTGGTGAGGCAGAACACCGCCGCATCGGCGGGGACGTACCACGGCAGCGCGGCGCAGACCGTCACCCCCAGCACGTACGCGAGCCGCCGGAAGCGCCCGGCCTGGCGAGGGCCCATCCACCGCCCGGCCAGCCGGGCGAGGTCGTAGGCGACGTTCGCGACGGCCAGGTAGCCCACGAGCTGGATCGCCTGGCCCACCAGCGCGAAGATGGAGAGCTCCACGTCCGTCCCCAGCGCCCACGGATCGCAGAGCGACAGCGCGACGTGGTAAGCGATCCACGCTCCCACCCCGCTGATCGCCACGATCTTCGTGAACCGCCGCTGCCGTGGGCTCCACAACGCCAGCGGCTCGGCGTGCGGATCGGCGATCCCGCCGGCGGGGGCCTCGGCGCCCATCACGCGGTGGCGTAGACGCCGAGCTCGGCCGTTTCGCCCGCGGGCATCGCCGCTTCCCGGCTCTTCAGCGCCTCCTCGGCGGCGGCGTCGACCTCGGCGGTGACCTCGGCCTCGATGCGCTCCAGCACGTCGCGGCCGACGCCCTCGCCCTCCAGCCACGCCTCGAACATCCCCACCGGGTCGCGCTTCCCCCAATCGCGGAAGGTTTCGGGGGGGAAGAGGCTGCGGGCCTCGCGCTCGTCGTGCGTGGCGTGGCCGCCCATGCGGAAGGTGTCGGTGACCAGGAGTGTGGCGCCCTCGCCGGCGCGCGCGCGGTCGGCGGCCAGGCGCGCGGCGGCGAACGCGTCGAGCACGTGGTTGCCGTCGAATCGCCCGCCGGCCACGCCGTACATCGCCGGCCAGTCGTCGAACGCGCCGGCGGAGTGCACGCCCACCCTCGTCCCCAGCGCCACCTGGTTGTTCTGGATGATGAAGATCACCGGCAGCCGCTTCACGCCGGCGAAGTTGATGGCCTCGTGGATCCCCGCGTTCTTGGTGGAGCCGTCGCCGATCCAGGTCATCCCCACGCGGTCCTGCCCGCGCTGCAGGAAGGAGAGCGCGACGCCGGCGATCACCGGCGGCACGTCGCCGATGTTGGAGATGGGCGGGAGGACGCCGTACTCCAGGTCACCCACGTGCAGGTCGCGGCCGCCGCTGGGGCTGTCGGAGGTGCCCAGGTAGGTGCGGAAGATCTCGGCGACGGGCATCCCCATCTCGTGGCAGGCGCCCGCGTTGCGGATCATGGGGGCCACGACGTCGCGGTCCTCGCCGGTGCGCCGCAGCGCGTGCACGGGGCCGATGGTCACCGCCTCCTCGCCCACGCCCAGCCAGGCCTTGGAGATCACCCCGTTCTTCACCCAGCGCTTGAGCGCCACGTCGTGCAGCCGGTTGCGCAGCAGGCCGGCGTAGATGGCCAGCAGCGCGTCCTGGTCCAGCGCGCGGATCACCTCGCGGCGCGCGGGGTCGGCGTCGATCCGCTCGCGGTACTGGCGGAGGAGGTCGGGATCGGGGGTCCAGTCCAGGTACTCGGGCGGGTCGTAGGCGGCGAAGCGCTTCATCACAAGCAACGGCAGGCGGTTCAAGGAGATGGGATGCACCGGAGCATACCGCGGCGCCGGGGGATGGCGCAATGGCGGGTGCGCGTGCCGGATATCGGGACGGGCGTGATCCGTACGGGCGGGTAAACCCGCGGGCTGGAACATTGGGAAGCCTGCTGCGCAGGCTGCGGTCGCGGTCGCCGTGCACGAGGGCCGACCATTCCGCGCTGCCGCCGCGACCGCATGCGGTTGAAGCCTCGCGCAGTTTGCGAGGCTTTCCAATGTTCCAGCCGCGGGTTTACCCGCCTGTCCCAAGCCCGGTGAAGACGAGTATTAGCCGACCGTTAGCCGTTCATCCCCCCATCCAACCATCCGGCGGCGACGTGCAACCAATCCCCGTCCGCTACCGTACGTGGCGCAAGCTTCCCGACGAACCCGAATCTCCGAACCGATACACGACGATGCGCATCCGCACCCTCCTCTCCATCGCCCTGACCTCCGTGGCGATGACGGCACCGCTCGCCGCTCAGGCGCCGAAGCCGGCGGCTCAGCCCTCGCGGGCGCTGGACGCCGCCACCCGCCGCGCCGTGGTCGACAGCGCGGCGAAGCTGCTGGCCTCGAACTACGCCTTCGCCGACACGGGGCAGATGCTGGCCGCGCACCTGCGCGCGCGCCTGGCCTCCGGCGCGTTCGACGGCGCGCGCACCGAGGAGCAGCTCGGCGAGATCCTGACGCGCGAGATGCAGGCGTTCAACCACGACGGCCACCTGTACGCCGCGTACCGCCCCGCGCCGGGCTCGGCCGCGGCTGCGATGCTGGCGGCGTGGCGCAACGGCAACCCGCTGCGCGGCGACGGCCCGCGCCCCGAGCCGTCGGCCGAGGAGGTGGCGGCCATGCGCCGGCAGAACTACGGCTTCACCCGCGTCGACCGGCTGGACGGCAACGTGGGCTACCTGGAGATCACGGGCTTCACCTCCGCGCCCGAGGCCACCAGGGCGATCGACGCGGCGATGGCGTTCCTCTCCCACGTCGACGTGCTGATCGTGGACCTGCGCCGCAACGGCGGCGGCGACGAGATGGCGGACTACGTCGCGAGCTACTTTCTCTCCGACGGAACGAAGCTGGTGTGGAACTACACGCGCATCATGGGTGACACCATGCGCAACGTCTCCGGACCCGTCGGCGGCGCGAAGCGGCTGGACATCCCCGTCTACGTCCTCACCAGCACGCGCTCCTTCTCGGCCGCCGAGGCGTTCGCGTTCACCCTGCAGTCCGCCGGCCGCGCGAAGACGGTGGGGACGCGCACCGGGGGCGGCGGCTACAACAACATGATCTTCCCGCTGACAGACGAGATGGGAATCTCCATCTCCATCGGCAGCGCGTTCTATCCCGCGACGGGGCGGGGATGGGAGGGCGCCGGCGTGCAGCCCGACATCGCCGTGCGGGCGGAGGACGCGCTTGCGGCCGCGCACGCCGACGCGCTGAAGACGCTGGGCGAGCGGGAGACGGACGCGCGGCGGAAGGCGGAGCTGGCGTGGACGCGCGAGGTGGTGGAGGCGGCGCTGCACCCGCTGGCCGTTTCGGCGGCGGAGCTGGCCGCGTACGCCGGCACCTACGGCACGCGCGTGGTGACGGTGGACGGCGGCCGGCTGCTGTACCAGCGCCGCGCCGACCGCCCCACCGAGCCGCTGACCGCGCTCTCCGCGACGGAGTTCGCGCCCACGGGGACGGAGCGCGTCGGCTTCGTCCGCGACGCATCCGGCGCCGTCACCGCGCTGGTCGTCCGCACCGCCAGCGGGTCGACGACGACGTACCAGAAGACGAACTGATTGGACTCACGCAGAGGGCGCAGAGGTCGCAGAGGCCTGATCGGTTCTCTGCGACCTCTGCGCCCTCTGCGTGAGACTTCTTTTCAGGATCTCAGGATGAGGATTCGAGCGTGGCCTCGAGCTGGATGTCGACGCCGGCGAGCGCCTTGCTGACCGGGCAGCCGCTCTTGGTGCCGTTGGCGATCTCCTGGAACTGCGCCTCGTCGATCCCCGGCACCACGGCGCGCGTGCGCAGCTTCATGGTGGTGATCCCGAAGCCGTCGCCCACCTTCTCCACGGTGCAGGCGGCGCGCGTCTCCACGCGGGTGGGCGCGTGGCCGGCCTTCTCCAGCCCCGCCGACAGCGCCATGCTGAAGCACGCCGCCTCGGCCGCCGCCAGCAGCTCTTCGGGGTTGGTGCCGCCCGCGTCGCCGAAGCGCGAGCCGAACGAGTAGCTTCCCCCGATCGCGCCGCTCTCCCCCTCGAACCGCCCGTTCCCCCCCTGCAGCCCGCCTTCCCAGACGGCGCTCGCGTTGCGTGTCGGCATCCCCGCCTCCCTCGTCTCACGGTTCCTGATCATCCGCCCGCGCGGCCCTCCGCCGACCGCGCGCGGGGCGGGGAATGTACCCAGCGCCCCGGGACCGGGCCAGCCCGCCGCTCCCTGTCCCCTATCCCCCCGCAACTCAGTGGCAGGCGCCGTGGCCGCTGTCGCTGAAGCGGTCGTTCACGCCCACGAACTCCCAGTCGTAGCCGTCGGGGCGGAAGACGAGGCGCAGCACGCCGTGCACCTTGTTCTGGTGCACCTCGCTGTTGGGCTCGAGCTTCTCGCGGAAGTCGTAGAACGGCGCGCCGCCGGTGCCTACGACGAACTGCCGGATGCCGCGCTGCTGGTCGGGGTGCCCGTCGGGGTCCTGCGGCAGGAAGCGCTCGTACACGTGGTCGTGGCCGGAGAGCAGCACGTCCACGCCGCCCGCGTACATCGCGCGGAACGCGTACTTCACCCGCTCCGACTCGCCGTGGTCGCCCGAGCTGAAGCGCGGGCGGTGCATGTAGACGAGCGTGCACTTCACGGGGTGGGCCTGGAGATCGCCGCGCAGCCACGCCGCCTGCTCCGACGCGGAGTCCATCGCGGTCTCGCTGTTGAGGACGACGACGTGCCACCCCTCCAGGTCGTAGCTGTACCACCCCTTGCCGCGCGGCCCGGCCGCGGCGCCGAAGTAGTCGTAGTACGGGCCGCCGTGGTCCGTGCGCATGTCGTGGTTGCCGACCGCCGGCCGCGTGCGCGCCTTGTGCCGGCCCCAGGTGGGCCCGTAGCAGTCGCGGTACTGCGCCGGCGTGCCGCCCTGGTACACGTTGTCGCCCAGCGGCGCCACCACGCCGCCGATGTGGTCCAGCAGGCGCGCAGTGGCCCCGTCGCTGCGCCACCAGCACCCGGCGATGTCGCCCGCGGCCACGAGCGAGGTGTGCGGCGGCGGGCCGGGGCGGCGCTCCTCGCCCTGGCAGGCGGCCAGCACGATCAGGGAGATCAACAGCAGGGGGATGGAGATGCGCTGCATGCTGCGGCCCGGGTGCGTCGCGTCGGGGATTGCGTGGGATGATGCGCCTCGGCGGCACCGTGTGGGACAGAGCGGCGTCCGCTAGATTCCTCGCACCGAAGCTATCCTCCGCTCCCGCGCACCGCATCCCCATGTGCCTGGTCCTGCTCGCCTGGGATTCGCACCCCGAGTATCGCCTGGTCGTCGGCGCCAACCGCGACGAGTTCTACGCGCGTCCCACCGCGCCGGCGGACTGGTGGCAGGATGCGCCCCACGTCCTCGCCGGCCGCGACCTGCGCGACGGGGGGACGTGGATGGGGGTGACGCGCACGGGCCGCTTCGCCGCCGTCACCAACTTCCGCGAGCCGCAGGCGTACCGTGTCGGCGCGCCGTCGCGCGGGTTCCTCGTCGCCAACTTCCTCATCAGCCGCGCGCCCACGCTCGGCTACGCGGCGGGGCTGATGCCCATCGCGCCGACGTTCAACGGCTTCAACCTGCTGCTGTTCGACGGGGCGACGCTGGCCTGGTTCTCCAACCGCGCGGCGGGCGCGCGGACGCTGCCGCCGGGCGTCTACGGGCTGAGCAACCACCTGCTCGACACGCCGTGGCCCAAGGTGGTGAGCGGGAAGGCCGACCTCCGCGACGCGCTGGCCGGCCCCGCGGACGAGATGGAGGCCCGCCTCTTCGCCTCGCTCGCCCGCCGCGACCCCGCGTCCGACACCGATCTGCCGTCCACGGGGATCGAGCCCGAGCGCGAGCGGGCGCTCTCCAGCGCCTTCATCGCCACGCCCGAGTACGGCACGCGCTGCTCCACCGTCCTCCTCCTCGGCCGCGACGGTGAGGTGAGCCTCACGGAGCGGACGACGACCCTCCCGTCCGCCGACGAGTGGAGCGAGGTTCGCCACCGCTTCCGCATCGGCGAGCCCGCCGCATCTCCATCTCCCTGAACGGATTGGATTTCTCACGCGGAGACGCGGAGACGCGGAGGGGCAGCCAGGCTCCTCCGCGTCTCCGCGTGAGATCGATCTTCTACGGCTGCGTAGGCTGCTGCGCCGGACGGGCGCCGGTTACGCGTCCCGCCTGGTCCACCGTGTACTCGATCAGCGCGCCCGACGCGGTGCGTACCGTGCGCACGATCTGCCCCGCCTGGTTCGTCGTCTGCCCGACCACGGGAAGGCTGGTGATCGCCCCCAGCGTGCGCGTCCCCACCACCTGCCCGGCGGTGCCCAGCGTCCGCTCGACCAGGTTGCCGGACGCGTCGAGCGTGGTCTGCACCGTCTGCCCCAGCGTGTTCACCGTCTGGCTGAGGACGCCGCCCGGCGCGGTCACGTTCTCCAGCGTCTGCCCCACGACGCCGACCGTGCGATCCACCACGCCGCCGGGCTGCAGCGCCGTGTTGGCGATGCCGCCGACGGTGCCCACGGTGCGGTTCACCGTGCCGACCAGCTGCGTCACCACCTCGGGGTGGTTGTCGACGAAGGTCAGCGTGCGCTCGATCATCTGCGTCACGTTGTCGAGATCGACCAGCAGCAGCGCCTCGGCGTGCACCCCGCGGATCCCCACGTTCACCTGGGCGATGGAGACGTCGGCGCCGGCCTGCACGCGCACCAGGTTGGCCACGGCCGCGTTCAGCGCCACCCGCGCCTGCAGGTTGCTGACCTCCAGCGTGATGCGCTCGACGCAGAGGTCCGGCACCATCAGCACCACGTCGTACGCCTGGTAGGGCCCGGGCGGCGCCGTCTGCCCGGCGGCCACGTTCGCCGGCGCCGCGGCGGAGCGCGCGCACTCCTGCACGGCTGCCTGCTGCGGCGCGCGGTTGCGCTGGCCGGCCGCCCCCGCGGGCACCAGCAGCGCAAGCGCGAGCGCCCCTCCCCATCTCGCCCCTCTTCGCATGCTCCCCCTTCCGCGTCCCGGTGCGCGCGGCCCGGTCGGCCGCCGTCCGGCGCCACCCGCCGGGCAGAAACCATGCCGGGAGAGGCACGGAAGTTGATCGCCCCGCCCGCCGTGAACATGCGTACCCAGCTCCTCGCCCTGGCCGCCGCGACGGCGCCTCTCCTCGCCGCGATCCCCGCGCGGGCGCAGCAGCCGGCGCCGTCGGTCTGCGTTTCGGCGAGTGGAGATTCGGCGCGCGCGGACACGACGTCTGCCGCCGGGCGGGCGGACGTGGTGATCCGCGCCGGCGTCTCCATCCGCGAGCTGCGCTTCGAGACGCGGCCGCAGGCGAGCGCGGCGGTACTCGGCTGCCCGCCGGGGACGCCGCGCCGCGCTCTCCGCCGATCCGGCGCTCGCGCTGGCGGGCGGCGGCCCGTGCGCGACCGTTGCCGGGGACAGCGTGCGCGCCCCGCCCCGGCCTTAGCGGCGGACGGCACGGCCCGTGCTTCGCCGCGCGGCGGGGTGGGGGATGGGGATGACGTTCACGCCGCGGGGGCGGTCCCGGCGGCGGCCATGGATTCCGGAGGTGGGGGGATGAAGGGACCCGCAGTGCTGGCCGCAATCGCGCTGCTCGCCGCGTCCGCGCAGACGGCGATGGCGCAGCAGGATACGACCTCCGCGCGCATCCAGGCGCAGGCGCGTCCCGCCGGCCAGCCGGCGGCGCCGCTCGCCACGGCGCAGACCGGCACGCCGAACTACGACGTGGTGCTGCTCGTCCCCGACCTCTCGGTCGACTCCATCGGCCTCACCGTGCAGGACCTGCGCGCGCGGCTGGCGCTGGCCGCCAACGCCGCCAACCTGGTGACGCTCGACGCCGGCGCCGACGTCGGCATCGAGCGCGTGCGGCTGAGCATCGAGGGCGTGCGCGCCGAGGCGTACCTGTGGGTGGATCTCGACAACGTGTCGCGCGTGGTGAACCGCGTGGTGGCCACCCTCGACCGCAACCCGCAGATCCTCACCCAGGTCCTGAGCACCGTCGACACGGCGGTCGGCGTCGTCGGCCGCGTGGGCAACACCGCGCTGGCGCCCAACGGCGTGGTCGGCCGTACGGTGGGCGTGGCCGGGCGCACGCTGAACAACGTCACCGCGCCGGGCGGGCTGCTGAGCCAGACGGTGAACGCGGCGGGGCAGACGGTGCAGCGCGTGCTCCAGGGCGGCAGCATCGTGGAGCGCACGCTGAACGCGGCGGGGAGCGTGGTCGGCTCGCGCACCATCACGAACCTGCTCTCGCTCCCCGCGCTGCGCGAGACGACGAACACCGCGGGCCAGGTCGTGCGCCAGGTGCGCGACCAGAGCGGCGCCGTGATCGAGCTGGTGCTGACCCGCGCCGGCCAGGTGGTGAGCTCCCGCGTCCTCTCCGCGGCGACCAATCCGCGCTGACTTTTCGGAGGATGAAGAAGGGACGGCCGCGCGCGATGCGGGCCGTCCCTCTTCTTTTTCTCGCGGCGAAGCCAGACTTTTCCGGCAGATGTTGGTCGCGCGTACCATCATCTCGTCCGAGCCGAAGCCGGTAGTCCGCGAAGGCGGACTTCGTGTCGTTGTTGCAGCGATTTCAATCGCCCCCTTCCCCCCTCCCCGGATGCCGCCGCCGCTCTCCATCATCATCCCCACGCTGAACGAGGCGGCGGAGATCGAGGCCGCGCTCGGCGCGCTGCAACCGCTCCGCGCGCGCGGTTGCGAGATCATCGTCGCCGACGGCGGCAGCGCGGATGCGACGGCGGAGCTCGCGCGCCCGCTCGCCGACCGCGTGCTGGCCGCCGGGTGCGGCCGCGCGCGCCAGCAGAACGCCGGCGCCGCGGTGGCGACGGGTGACGTGCTCCTCTTCCTCCACGCCGACACGCGCCTGCCGCCGGACGCGGACCGCATCGTGATCGGGGGATTGGAGACGAGCGGCCGCGGGTGGGGCCGCTTCGACGTGCGGCTGACCGGCCGCCATCCGCTGCTGCGCGCGATCGAGCGGATGATCGGCGTGCGCTCGCGCCTCTCCGGCATCGCCACGGGCGACCAGGCGATCTTCGCGCGCCGCGACTGGTTCGAGCGCGCGGGCGGCTTCCCCGACATCCCGCTGATGGAAGACGTGGCGCTCTCGAAGGCGCTCAAACGCCTCGGCCCGCCGCTCTGCCTCCGCGACGTCGTCACCACCTCCAGCCGCCGCTGGGAGCAGCGCGGGGTGATCCGCACGATGCTGCTGATGTGGCGCCTGCGCCTGGAATTCTGGCTCGGCGCGGATCCCGCCAACCTCGCGGAGAGATACCGGTGACATCCGGGCAGGTAGGTCGGGGCGAATAAATTCGCGGCAACAACCACACGAAGTCCGCCTTCGCGGACTACCGGCTTCGGCTTGATTGCGGGCACTCGTGCACCAGGCCGCCCCACAGTCCGCGAAGGCGGACTTCTTGAAGTTCCAGCGGCAGGTTTCAACCTGCCGTATCTCAACCTGCCGATCCTGGCGGACTCAGCACCCCATCACCCCGTGACGCTCATCCCCTCCACCTGCTCGTCGTCGGGGACGCGGAAGGGCTCGGGCTGGGTGCCGTCCACGTCGGTGAAGCCGTAGATCCGCGCCAGCTCGCCCGCGGTCAGCACGCGGCCTGTCCACCGCATCGCCTCCGCGTCCTCCGCCAGCGCGGCCACGCCGCGGCCGGTGTACTCCGGGCTCTCGGTGGCGCTCAGGTCGAACGGGTGCTGCGCGTGCGCCGCCATCACCCGCTCGGTGCGCATGAACCCCGGCGCCAGCGCCACCGACGCGATCCCGAACCGCCGCAGCTCGCGCGACAGCCCCCACGCCATCCGCACCACCGCCGCCTTGCTCGTGTCGTAGTACAGGTGCCCCACGTAGCGGTCGAACAGCCACGCGATGGTGCTCACGATCAGCGCCCGCGCGGGCACCTGCCCGGCCTGCGCCACGCAGTCGTACGCGTGGCGGAAGAACCCGCGCGTCCCCGGCTCCCACGCCTCGCCCTGCCAGATGTAGAGCCCGCACTTCGCGCATATGCCCACCATCCGCGGCTCTCGCGGCACCTCCGGCGGCAGCATCAGCGGCACGCCGTGGCGCGCGGCGAGGAGGTGGGCGCGCACGCCGGCCTCGAACATCCCCCGCCAGTGCACCTCCACCGGCTGCGTCCAGAACGGGCCGGGGAACTCGTGCATCCGCTCGTAGCCGCCCCATACGTTGTTCACCAGGATGTCGATGCGCCCGCGCTCGCGGCCGACGCGCTCGAACAGCGCCTCCACCTGCGCGCCGTCGGTGTGGTCGCACCGCACCGCGATCCCCTCGCCGCCGCGCGCGGTCACCTCCTCGGCCACGTCCTCGATGGTGCCGCCCACGCCGCCGGCCGTCTCCGCCTCGCGCGAGCTGCGGCCGGTGACGTAGACCGTGGCCCCGCGCTCGCCCAGCACGGCGGCGATGCCGCGTCCGGCGCCGCGGCTCGCGCCCGTCACCACCGCGATCTTCCCGCTCAGCGGCTTCCCGTCTCCCATCTCCACCTCCCGTTCTTCTGGCGATCCGGTTTCCGGAGAAGTAATATAAATGAACGATCATTCGTGAATCGCAAGAGGCACATGTCCCCACGGCTGAAGACGGCGACGGACAGCGAGGTGCTGGAGGCGGCGATCCGCGCGATCTCCCGCACCGGCCCCGCGCGGCTGACGCTGGCGCACGTGGCCGCCGAGGCGGGGCTGGCGCCGGCCACGCTGGTGCAGCGCTTCGGCTCCAAGCGCGGGCTGCTACTGGCCGTCAGCCGCCACGGCGCGCGGCAGAACCGAGCGGACTTCGAGCAGGCGCGCGCGTCCGGCACGTCGCCGCTGGCCGCGCTGGTGGACGTGCTCGTGGCGGGGACGCGCTGGTTCGAGACGCCCGAGGCGCTGGCCAACCATCTCGCGTTCCTGCAGATGGACCTCACCGATCCCGAGTTCCTGGCGCTCGCCGTCCAGGCGTCCGACGCGGTCCGCGCAGGCGTCCGCGCGCTGCTCGACGACGCCGTGGCCGCCGGCGAGCTGGCGGTGCACGGGACGGCGCGCCTGGCCGCGGCGGTGCAGGCCGCGCACGACGGCTCGCTCCTCACCTGGGCCATCCACCGCGACGGGCCGCTGGCCGACTGGGTGCGGCGCGACCTGGAGACGCTGCTCGCCCCGTATCGCCGCCGCGCCCCGTCTCCATCCGTCTCCGCGTGAGGAACAATCACCCCCGCGCCGGGTCCCATCCGCCGTCATCACCCTCGTCTCCCGTGACGCGCGCAACCCATCCCCGTCACGGCGGGGACCATGGAGATGCGGGGAAGTCGCTGCCGCGCCGCGTGATTGCGCGCGGGCGCGGCGGTTGCGACTATTCCGATCCCGGCCGGCAGAAGGTCAGCCGATGAACGACACCGACCGCACGATCATGCACCGCAAGCTCAAGAGCCTGGCGCTGGTGGCCGCCTGCGCCGCCGTCACGCTGGCTGCCTCGCAGTGCGCCTCGTCGTCGCGCAGCGGCGGCCAGGCCGCCGCCGGCGGCGAGGGCGCCGCGCCCGCCGGCGACCCGGCCACCGCGCACTGGACGCGCGGGACCACCGCCCGCGACATCGCCGGGTGGACGCGCCGCAACTGCCGCCCGGCGTGGCACTACCAGGAGTGCGTCGAGAAGGCGCTGGTCTCGTCCATCGACTCCGCGGGGGTCGACAAGGCCATGGGCGCGCTGCTGCTCCTGGCCGGGCAGGACTCCAACATCGCCCGCGACGGGCACGTGTTCGCGCACGGGATCGGCATCGCCGCGTACCGCTCGGCCGAGACGGTGGGGCAGACGTTCGCGCTCTGCACGGCCGACTTCCAGTCGGGGTGCTATCACGGCGTCATCCAGGCCTACTTCGCCGACAAGCGCGGCGGCGAGGCGGGCGTGACGTCGCAGAAGCTGAACGCGCTCTGCCAGCCCTACCGCAGCGCGTCCGGCCGCTGGCTGCAGTTCCAGTGCGCGCACGGCATCGGGCACGGGGTGATGGCGGTGGAGTCGCACCACCTGCTCCGCGCCCTCGACTCGTGCGACCTGCTGAACGACACCTTCGAGAAGCAGGCGTGCTGGGGCGGCGCGTTCATGGAGAACGTGGTCAACGCCACGCAGCCGCATCACCAGTCCGTCACGCAGGTGGCCGACGTCGACGAGCACGCCGGCCACCACGGTGCCGCGAGCGCCCCGGCCGATTCCGCGCAGAAGGGGCACGAGGGCCACGACATGTCGGGCCACGAAGGGCACGACATGGCGGGGATGGACCACGGCGAGCACGGCGGCGCCACGGCGTTCAAGGCGCTGGACGCGGAAGACCCGCTCTATCCGTGCAACGTCGTCAAGGTGCAGCACCGCCACGCCTGCTGGCTGATGCAGACCTCGGCCATCCTCTGGCGCAACAACGGCGACTTCAGGGACGCCGCGGAGAAGTGCGGCACGGTGAAGCCCGAGGAGTTGCAGCGCACCTGCTTCATCTCCCTGGGCCGCGACGCCAACTCGTGGGCCAGCGGCAACCGCGAGCGTGCCATCGGGCTGTGCGGCAGGGCGCCGGACGTGGCGCAGCCGTTCTGCATCATCGGCGTGGTGAAGAACATCGTCGACGTGACGGCGGACGCGAGGGACGGGATAAGCTTCTGCAGGATGGTGCCGGACAACAGCAAGCCGTCGTGCTACCACGCCGTGGGCCAGGAGATCGGCCTGCTGAACGCCACCGCCGCCGGCCGCGAGCGAGCCTGCCGCGACGCCGAGGGCTACGTCGGCGAGTGCCGCCGCGGCGCCGGCCTGCCGCTGCTGCCGACGGAGGAGTAGGCGGGCCCTCACCCGAAAAAACGCGCAGGGCGAGACGTAACAGCCGTCTCGCCCCGCGCGTTTTTTCGACCTCTCCCAAAACAGACTGGGAGAGGTGACTGCGAGATGTAATACCAAATCTCCGGATCGACTGTGCATGGAGGAAGGAATGTCATTCCGAAGGCGCTGCGCCGTCCTGATCCTCCATGCCAGAGCCGTGGCGCCTGAGGAATCTGCGGCCGGCTTCCGCGCGACAGTCCGCCTTTCGCTCGGATGCAGGCCACAGATTCCTCGGGAGCCGCCGGAATTCTGTGCCGACGCGAGGGCGGTGCAGCGGCTCCGCTCGGAATGACATGCTTCGGGCCTTTTCGCCGATCCACAGCGGATCAAGGCCGCAGCGGCCGTCCCGTCACCTTGGTGATGAAGTGGTCGCTGGGCTCCGAGCACTTGCCGTGCGCGTTGCAGATCCAGCGCACCCGCTCCATCGGCACGCGCGCGAACAGGCCGATCAGGCTCTGGCGGTTCATCCGCGTGTCCAGGCTGAAGAACGGGTCCGCGCCGCCGTACCCGCGCAGCGGCTTCCGCGCCACCGCGTCGCCCACGAACAGGATGCCGCGGAAGAGGTAGGCCGCGCTCCCGATGGTGTGTCCCGGCACGGAGTACGCGCGCACGGTGTCGCCCCCGACGGCGAACGCGGTGTCGTGCGAGAACGCGCGCACGTCCACCTCGCCCGGCCGCGGTCCCGTTCGCCCGAGCACCGACCATCCCGCGCGCGAGGGGACGTCGGCGTGCCGCTTCTCGCCGGTGAAGAGCGGCGCCTCGGGCATCCACAGGTGGAAGCGCGCGCCGCGCACCGTCTTCCACGCCGCGATGTGGTCGCGGTGGCTGTGCGTGAGGAACACGTCCGTCACGTCGCCCGGTGCCGCGCCCATGGCGCGCAGCTTCCCCCGCAGCATCGCGCCCGCGCCCACCCAGCCCAGGTCCACGACGATGGTGCCGCTGTCCGTGCGGGCCGCGTAGACCATGCTCTGCCACGGCCCCGCCGTCGTGAACGCCACCGCCCGCCCCGGCTCCTGGATACGCGCCAGGTGATACGCGCAGCCGGTGAGCGACAGCGCGAGCGAGCAGGCCGGGAGGAGGCGTCGGAAGATCATCGGGCGGTGCGAAACGGCGAGCGGCGGCGAGGGTTGATTCTCGCCGCCGCTCCGCCTGTTCCGCAACTCGGACGATGTCTTCCGTTCGTCGATCCTACGCCGCGGCCTCGAGGAGCGACGAGGGCTGAGGGGATGCAGGCGCCTCGCTGGCCAGTGCCTCCGCGGGCTCGCCCTCGCCGGTGCGGAAGCGGCTCGCCTCGTCCAGCAGCCCGCGCGCGATGCGGGCCAGGTCCTCGGCGTTGGCGGTCATCTCCTCCATGCTGGCGTTGATCTCCTGCACCGCGGCGGCGGCGTCCTGCGCGGCGGCGGCGTTCCCCTGCGCCAGCGTCAGCAGCCCCTGCCCGCCCGCGCCGTTCAGCCCCGCCGCCGCCATCACCGCCGCGCTCGACGCCGAGATGTCGCGCGCCGCGGTGGTGATCTGGCCCACGTCGGCGGCGCTGCGCTCCACCACGCCCATGATCAGCTCCAGCGCCTCGCCCGCGTGCGCCGCCAGCGCCGAGCCGGCCTCCGCCTCGCCGGTGCCGCGCCGCATGCTCTCGGCCGCGCGGCCGGTCATCACCTGCACGCTGGCGATCAGCTCCGCGGCCTCGCGCGCCGAGTCGCCGCTCTGCGACGCCAGCTTGCGCACCTCCTCGGCCACCACGGCAAAGCCGCGCCCCTGCTCGCCCGCGCGCGCCGCCTCGATGGCCGCGTTCAGCGCCAGCAGGTTGGTCTGGTTGGCGATGAGCGCCACCGCCTCGGTCACGCGCCCGATGCGCTCCGTCACGCCCTGCAGCTCGGCGATCCGCTCCGCGCTCTCCAGCACCGTCCCGCGGATGCGCTGCAGGCTGCCCACCGCCTCGCCGATCACCCGGCTGCCGTCGCGCGCCGCGCCGGCCGCGCGCTCCGACTGCTCCGACACGCGGTGCGCCAGCCCCGACACCCCTTCGATCCGCTCGCCCATCCGCTCCAGCGCGTCGGCGATGGACTGCGCGGCGTGCGCCTGCTCCTGCGCGCCGGCCGCCACCTGCGTCACCGACGCGGCCACGCCCTCGGCCGCGCCGGTCACGTGCTCGGCGGTCTCGCTGAACCCGCGCGCCACGTCGGCCACCTCGCGCGAGCGCCCGCGCATCTCCCGCAGCGACGAAGCCAGCCGCGCCGTTCCCGCGTTGATGGCCTCCACCGCCTCGCCCACGGCGCCGGCGCCCTGCTCGGCGCGCGCGGCCAGGTCGCCCGCCCCCACGCGCCACGCCAGCGACACCAGCGCGTCCGCCTGCCTCGTCTCCGAGGCCAGCAGGCGCGCCATGTAGACGAGGATCGTCACCTCGAACACCACCCAGCCGGCGTGCACCGCCACGATCCCCCATCCGCCCTGGTGCCCGAACACCATCAGGCGCCCGCCGGAGGCCTGGTCCAGGTTGAACAGCACGTGGTGCGCGGCCACCACCACGGCGCCCCACACCGGCACCCGCCAGTCGCGGTACATCAGCAGGAACGCCAGGATGGCGAAGATGTGGAAGTGCATCTCGATCATCCCCCCGGTCTGGTGGATGATCAGCGCCGAAAGGGTGAGCAGCGCCGTGGCGACGGTCATCCGCGACAGCACCGTCCCCCGCCAGAGCCAGGCGACGGTGACGCCCGCGGCCACGGTGGGAAGCCCCCACACCAGCACCTCGGTCCAGGTGCCGCGCAGGAAAGCCAGGGCCACGAACAGCGGCACGTGCGCCAGCAGCAGCCCGGACAGCATCCGGTCGGTGCGGCGGTAGTTCTCCGCCAGCAGCCGTCCCTCCGCGCCGCGCGGGGAGATCGAGGCGTCGGCGGGCGCCGGACCGGGCGCGGCGAACAGGCGCGGCACGGCCGCCGCGGGAATGCGGATACGGGAAGCGCTCACGTCGGGGTGGGTTGGGCGATGCGGATGCCGCGGGGAGCCGTGGCCGTGCATCGGGTGGGTGGACCGGAACTGGATGAATGGCGGGAAGATAGGGATTCCGAACGGGTTACGGATGCCCCTGCGTGAAAGCGGCCATCGCGCCGGACTCGCCCCAAGTCCCTGCGGAGACGAATGTTCCGGCGATGGATGCAGTCCCGTCACCGGATGATGCGGAGACGCGAGGAGGCGGCGCGTGGGCCGCGCCGCCTCCTCGTTCTCCCGCTTCCCGCCGCTCCCCAAGCGGGTCGCTCGCTTGACGTGCGATCAATCCGCTCGTGGATGCGGAAACACCGTCAGAACGTCCGTTGTAATGACGTTGAGGAGCGAAAAAATCTCTTGCCAGGCGATACTCTGGACACTATGCTGTCCAGACATTTTCTCGAGGAGCAAGTGTCCAGATGAAGAAAATGGCCCCCCGCGCGTCGGCGCCGTCACGAATTTTCCGCCAGGTAGTGGTGCTCGGGTTCTCCGTGGCCGCCGGTTTTCTCAGCGAGTTTCAGGTGTTCTCGTCTCTCGACGGTGATCGGCTCGTCAGGTTGCTCCTTTGGGTCAGTGTGGCCGTCGTAGCCATGTCGCTGGTTTCCCTCGGCACCGTCAGGCTTCTCACGTCCGACCGCTGGCGCAAAAAAGTGGACGCGACGGAAGCCCGGCTCGTCCGAACGTACAATAGAGTTCTCGATGAGAGCAGCTTGAACCCGGTTGCGCGATCCCACTGATGGCCAAGGATGAAAGCCCTCCCGAATCCGAACCCCCCGACCCGTCCCGAGATCCTTCGGGGCGGGTCGTAGTAGCGCCCATTCCCACCGGTCCACTCGCGCAGATCGCCACCCGTACGGACCAACTCCTGGCGGATGTCGATCCATCGCCGTTCTCAAGCCCTGGTTTTGAAGAGCTCAAGCTCAGGATCGACAGCTACATCATGGAGCTTGTGAACGAGTCCCGGCGGATCGCGCGACGACATCAGGCGGACGTGATCTCGCCCGCTTATGTACAACAGGCCAGCGACTATCTGGTTGCGCGAAAAAGCCGTCGCAAGTTTACACTGATGGGTTCCGTTGGGGGCATTTTTCTCGGAGCGGCCGTTTCCAGCTTCCTCGACATAGCTGCAGGCAAGCAAGTCTCCCCTCTGCAGGTGCTCGTATCCGCCGTGTTGGGGATGCTGGGCGCGTTCCTGATCGCGCTTCAGTTCGCCCGCGAGTAGTCACGAGGCGAGGGCTCGGCAGCCCGGCACTCCATCTGGCTTGGCTCACACCGTATCACCCGGCGCTATCGCCGCCTTGCGTGCGCGCCCACAGCTCGCCGCGCGCGGCCCAGAGGAAGGGGAAGAACGACGCGCGGTAGGTGGCCATGCGGTCCAGGTAGCGCACGCCGGAGGTCGCCGCGGTGCCCTCCACGTCGGGGCCGATGGTGCGCTCGGCGGTGCGCGCGTGGACGAAGCGCCAGATCCGCACCTCCTCGTCGTACTCCAGCAGCGCCTCGGCCAGCAGCACCAGGTCCCAGTGCTCCGCGCCCGCGTGCGACGCCGCGTACGCGTCCGCCGGCGAGACCTCGCGGCGCTCGAACAGCGCCCGCGCCTCCGACGCGACGGACGGTGCGTCCCACAGCTCTGCCAGCCGCGGCGTCCACAGCCCGACGATGGGGCTCGCGGGATCGTCGGGATCGGGTTCGCCCTCGAGGAAGCGCCGCAGCTCGGGCTCGCGCGCGCCGGACAGGATCTCCACCTCGTGCCACTGCCCGCTCTCGCCGCCGCTGGCGGGGACGAGGTGGTGGCGGAAGGCGTAGAACCCGCCCAGCGTCATCGTCTCCAGCACCCGCATCATCGGCGCGAACATGCGGACGACCGCGGTGCAGCGCTGCATCAGCCAGGTCGCCATCCCCACGTCGTCGCGCCGCAGCGCGGCGATCACGCGCGGCAGGTCGGTGCGCAGCTGCGTGAACCACAGCTCGAACGACTGGTGCGTGACGACGAACAGGTGCTCGTCGGGGTGGCGCGCCGCCTCCGGCCCGGGCTGCAGCCGGAGCAGCTCGTCCAGCCGCAGGTACGAGCAGTAGTGCGTCTGCGCCGGGTCGCGCAGCCGGTGCCCGCAGGCGAGGGTGGTCACGTTGGACGACACGAATCAGTCACGGGATCTGAGGCGGAGCGCGCGGCTCGTCATCGCGCGGAAAGCCAGTGGACGAGGGTGGGAAGGTAGTCCGGCGCCGTCGACGGCCATCCGCTGGGGCCGGGAGCGAGCCGGAAGGTGTGGTCCGCTCCCGGGAAGATCCGGACCGTGACGTCGCCGTTCCCGGCGCGGCGCAGCGCGGCGGCGATGCGGGCGGCGCTTTCGCGGGCGGGGACGCGCTGGTCGTCCCCGCCGTAGACGAGCAGCACGGGGACGCGGATCCGGGCCCACCAGGCGAGCGGGTCGTACCGCCCGAACGCCCGCGAGAACGTCCAGTAGACGTTCCCCGGAGGTGGCGGCGGGAAGAACCACGCCCGGTCCCTGTACGTGTTCGCCAGCGAGTCCAGCCGGGCGTGGCCGCGTCCGTGGTACGCGACGTCGACGAGCTCCGCCACGTACCGGGCCGCGTCCGCCGAGTCCGCGGGCGACTGCGTGGACGAGCGCATCGAGTTGAGGATGCTGAAGAGCTCGACCGAGTCCGTCGGCACCCCCGCCGCGGCCGAGGCGACCACGAACCTCACGCGCGGCGACAGCGCCGCGACCATGGGCGCCAGCGTCCCGCCCTGGCTGTGCCCGTGGATGCCGACGCGGCGCGGGTCGATGCCCTGCTGGGCCGCCAGAAATTCCACCGCGGCAATCGCGTCGCGGGCGAGGTCGTCCGGCGCAGCGGTGCGCCAGTCGCCGGACGAACCCCCGACGCCGCGCTTGTCGAAGATGAGCGCCGCGACGCCGTGCGTGGCGGCCTGCTCGGCGAGGAAGCGCGACGCGAACCGCCCCTCCCCTCCCGAGCCGTGCAGGAACACGACGCCCGCGGCCGGCGTTCCGCCCGCGGGCATCAGCAGCGTGCCGGCGAGCCGTACCTCCCCGTTCGCGAAGGTGACGTCCCGCTCGCTGAACTCCGCCGCCGAAACGGCCGCGCGCGTGTAGACGAAACGCCCCTCGGCGCCGTTCTCGGTCAGCGTGCCGGCGAGCGAGTCTCCCTGCACGCGCCCGGTGAAGGTCGTGGTGGTGCGGTCGCCGCGGAGCACCATCGTCACGTCGCAGCAGCCGTCGACTCGCGCCTCGGCGAACGGGATCCCGCTCACCCGCAGCCGCTCGGAGCCGAACGTGGCGCGGAACCGGCCCGGCGCCGTGTCCGGCCGCACCGTGAGCCGCACGGGCAGCGAGTCGCCGCTGCGGATCCAGTAGCCCTGCCACGTCCCCTCGAGCCCACGCTGCGCCTCGGCGCCGGGCGCGAGGGCGCAGACGAAAGCGAGGGGCAGCAGCATCCGCATGGCGGAGCACCTGGATCGGAGGCAACGAGGGGTTGTCGAAGCCGGGAACTTCGTGGGGCCGCCCGTGGCCGTCAAGCGTATGTCCGTCACTACCAGCGTGCCCGGAGAGTCTGTCGGGCACCGAGTTCGTTGCGAATCAAGTGCGTTCACTGGTAGATTGAAAGCGATCCTTTCCGGATCTAAAGTTTTGGAAGCGCGTGTGAACTCCAATTCTAGGGGGTCCTCATGAACACGCACAGGGCTGGAGCGTTGCTGTACGCGGCGGGTGTTTGCGGGGCACTGCTGTTCGGAGCGGCCCAGGCGAGTGCTGAAACGCAGGGCCGGGAAACCGTCGCTCGCCGGGCATGCGACCCGGCGATGTGTGATTTCGTGTGCGTCGAATATGAGGGGGCAAGCTTCGGGTACTGCCGCGTGATTGACTACAACGTCTACTGCGTCTGCGTGTACTGACGCAGCCGGCGGCGGCCGCGGCGGTGCTCCCTCCCGCACCCTCTATCACGAACAGCGGGGTCCCTCTTCCTGGAGAGACCCCGCTGATGCGTAGCCCGGAAGTCCGGGTCCGTCACCCCCCTCCGCCGCCCACCACGCCGCCGCCGGGAATGCCGGGCTCCGTCATCTCGCGCACGTTCAGCACCTGGTCCAGCTGGTCGTCGCTCAGCAGGCCGCGGCGCTTCACCACCTCGCGCACCGACTCGAAGTTCTTCGCCGATTCCTTCGCCACGGAAGCCGCCTCGTCGTAGCCGATGTAGGCGTTCAGCGCGGTGGCGATGGACGGGTTCTTCTCCAGCAGCTCGCGGCAGCGCTCGCGGTTGGCGCCGATCCCCTCCACCGCGTTGGCGCGGAAGGCGTCGCACGCCTTCGCCAGGATCTCCACCGACTGCAGGAAGTTGTGCGCCATCACCGGCATCATCACGTTCAGCTCGAAGTTGCCGTGCTGCCCGCCCACGGTCACCGCCACGTGGTTCCCCATCACCTGCGCGCATACCATCATCATCGCCTCGCTCATCACCGGGTTCACCTTCCCCGGCATGATGCTGGAGCCCGGCTGGATGGCGGGGAGCGTGATCTCCGCCAGCCCCGAGGTCGGCCCGCTCGCCAGCCAGCGGATGTCGTTGGCGATCTTCAGCAGGCTCACCGCCAGCGTGTTCAGCGCGCCGCTCGCGGAGACGTAGGCGTCCTTCGCCCCCTGCGCCTCGAAGTGGTTCTCCGCCTCGCGAAAGGGGAGGCCGGTGAGCGACGAGATCTTCTCGATCGTCTTCGCGGGGAAGCCGGGGACGGCGTTGGTGCCCGTGCCCACCGCGGTGCCGCCCAGCGCCAGCTCCGCGAGCTCCTCGCTCGCGTTGCGGAGACGGCGGATCCCGTGCTCGATCTGGCTGGCGTAGCCGCCGAACTCCTGGCCCAGGCGGACGGGCGTCGCGTCCATCAGGTGGGTGCGGCCGCTCTTCACCACGTCGTCGAACTCGTCCGCCTTGGCCAGGAGCGCGTAGCGCAGCCGCTCCAGCGCGGGGACCAGGTCCTCGTGGATGGCCACGCGCGCGGAGACGTGCATCGCCGTGGGGATCACGTCGTTGGAGCTCTGCCCCATGTTGACGTGGTCGTTGGGATGCACGCGCCCCTCGCCGCCGCGCAGCTGCGTGGCGCGGGTGCCGATCACCTCGTTGGTGTTCATGTTCGTGCTGGTGCCGCTTCCCGTCTGGTAGATGTCCAGCACGAACTGCGAATCCAGCGTTCCCGCGATCACCTCGTCGGCCGCGCGCACGATGGCCTCGGCGATGCCGGCGTCGAGCAGCCCCATCTCCTGGTTGGCCTGCGCGGCGGCCTTCTTGATGGTGCCCATGGCGTGGATGAACCGCCGCGGAAAGCGGATCCCGCTGATGGGAAAGTTCTCGACCGCGCGCTGCGTCTGCGCGCCGTACAGCGCGTCGGCGGGAACCCGCATCTCGCCGAGAGAATCCTTCTCGGTGCGGAAGCCGCCGTTGCTCGTATCGCTCATCTTCGTCCTCGAATCGTTCGGGTGCCGTTGCGGGCGGGGAAGATGGGGATCGGGTGGGTTGCGCGAAAGTCCGGAACTGCGGGATTCCAGGATGCATCCTCATCCGCACCGAACCCTCTCCTCGCGCCGAGGTCTCCCCCTTCTCCTGCTGTCGGGAGAAGGGGGCCGGGGGGATGAGGGGCCGCGCGCGCAGCGCGCCCCCCGCCGTCGCCGCGTACGGATGAATATCCCGTGGCAGCCCCGCCTAGTCCGCACGCGCTGTTCTTCCTATCTTCCCCACATTCGAACGATCGTTCAGCAGACGCGAAGCCATGCTCCGGCTCCACGAATACACGTATCACCGCCCGTCAACGCTGGCGGACGCGCTCGGCCTGCTCGGCGGCGCCGAGGACGCCCTCCCCATCGCGGGGGGGACGGACCTGATGCCGAACATGAAGCACCGCCTCTTCACCCCTCGCCATCTCGTCGCGCTCAAGGGCGTGGCGGAGATGCACGGCATCGCCCTCGCCGACGCGGAAGGGAATCCGGTCGACGACGGCGCGCCCGACGCGGCGCAGCTGGTGATCGGCGCGGCGGAGACGCTGACGGCCGTGGCGCGCCATCCCCTCGTGCGGCGCATCGTCCCCGCGCTGGCGGACGCGGCGGGGCACGTGGCCGGGCCGCAGATCCGCAACGCGGGGACGATCGGCGGCAACCTCTGCCTCGACACGCGCTGCACCTACTACAACCAGAGCTTCTTCTGGCGGCAGGCGCTGGGCTTCTGCCTCAAGAAGGACGGCACCATCTGCCATGTCACGCGGGTGGGGAAGAAGTGCGTCGCCGCGCACTCCGCCGATACGCCGCCCGTGCTGATCACCGTCGGCGCCGTGGTGGACCTCGCCTCGCCGGAGGGGACGCGCACGCTGACGGTGGACGAGTTCTTCGTCGCGAATGGCGAATGGAACACGGTGCGCCGCCGCGACGAACTGCTGGTGCGCGTGCGCATCCCCCTCCCCGCGGAGAGCGTGCGCACCGCGTATCGCAAGGTGCGCCAGCGCGCGTCGGTGGACTTTCCGCTGCTCTCCATCGCCGTGGCGGCGGACGTGGCGCCGGACCAGACCGCGCGCTCGATGTCCGTCGTGGTCTCCGCGCTGGGCGCGCGCCCGCGCGTGGTGACGGGGCTGGAGCGCGTGGTCCCCGGCAGCCGCCTGCTCGACGTGGCGGACGCGGTGGGCGCGCAGGCGTTCAAGCAGTGCCACCCGCTCGAGAACATCATCGTCGACGCCGACTGGCGCCGCGCGATGGTCCCCGTCTACGTGCGCCGCGCCATCGAGGAGCTGGCCGCGTCCGCCGCCGCCCCGGCGCGGTGACGCTGCCGCACGCTGCACGATCTTGCGCGGAGTGCCGTGCGGCGGTGCGGGAACTCGCCGCGCCGGGGAGGGTCCGACATCGCCGGCGATGCTCTGCGCCGTGGCCGAAACCCCGCGGACGCGTGGCGACATCGCGCTTTCGCGAGGGCGCGCGCACGGGGCTAATCCCCAGGTGGCACTTGTCCTGCGGTGTACTCCGTGACCGCTGAGCCGGGTTCAATGCAAGGGCTCGATTGCTCTAAGTCCTTGCACCATGCGCACTTTGCCGCTAAATTGAGCATCCCCGGCTCCGTCAGCTGGTCGGTAACCTGTTTCCCCCCAAGGGTATGACTGCATTCGGGATCGAGCATCCGCTCATCATCCAGGGCGGTATGGGCGTGGGTGTGTCCAACTGGGTGCTGGCCAAGGCGGTCTCCCTGCGAGGGCAGCTGGGCGTCGTTTCCGGCACGTGCATCGACACGGTGCTGGTGCGCCGCCTCCAGGACGGCGACGACGGCGGGCACGTCCGCCGCGCCATGGCGCACTTCCCCCTCCCCGAGGTGGTGGAGGACGTGCTGCGGAAGTACTTCCGTCCCGAGGGCAGGGCCGAGGGCGAGCCGTACAAGGCCATCCCGATGTACAAGCAGGTGGTCAGCAAGGTACGCGAGCAGCTGACCATGCTGGCGTCGTTCGTGGAGGTGTGGCTGGCCAAGGAGGGGCACGACGGCGTGGTGGGCGTGAACCTCCTCACCAAGGTGCAGATGCCGAACCTGGCCACGCTCTACGGGGCGATGCTGGCCCGGGTCGACTACGTGCTGATGGGCGCGGGGATCCCCAAGGAGATTCCCGGCGCGCTGGACCTGATGGCCGCGCACGAGCCCGCCGCCATCCGCTTCGACGTGGAGAGCGGGGTGAAGGACGACAGCGAGATGCTGACCTTCGACCCGCGCGAGCACTTCGCCGAGCCGCCGGCGGGCGGCGTCAAGCGTCCGTACTTCCTCCCCATCATCGCCTCGAACTCGCTGGCGACGATGCTGGTGCGCAAGGCGACGGGGCGCGTCGACGGGTTCGTGATCGAGGCGCCCACCGCGGGCGGGCACAACGCTCCGCCGCGCGTGTCCGGCGTCTACAACGAGCGCGGCGAGCCGCTGTACGGCGAGCGCGACGAGGTGGACCTGGAGAAGATGAAGGAGCACGGGCTCCCCTTCTGGCTGGCGGGGAGCGCGGGGACTCCGGAGAAGCTGGCCGAGGCGCTGGACGCGGGCGCCGCCGGCGTGCAGGTGGGAACGCTGTTCGCCTACAGCGACGAGAGCGGGATCGCGCCCGAGCTCAAGCGCGACGTGATCCGCCAGGCGCAGGACGACGCCATCGACGTGCTGACCGACGGCCGCGCGTCGCCCACCGGCTTCCCCTTCAAGGTGGTGCAGCTGGGCGGCACGGTGTCGCAGCTGCCGGTCTACGAGGCGCGCGAGCGCGTGTGCGACCTGGGCTACCTGCGCCAGCCGTTCAAGCGCGCCGACGGCCGCATCGACTACCGCTGCGCCGCCGAGCCGGTAGAGACGTACGTGAAGAAGGGCGGCCAGCGCGACGACACCGTCGGCCGCAAGTGCCTGTGCAATGCGCTCTTCGCCACCATCGGCATGGGCCAGGTGCGCGACGAGGGCGTCGAGGAGAAGCCGCTGATCACCAGCGGCGACGAGCTGAAGAACATCCGCCGCTTCATCGGCAGCGACCGCGCCGGCTACAGCGCCGGCGAGGTGATCGACTGGCTGCTCTCCGGCCTCGAGCGCCTCTGCCACCCGCGCGCCTCCGAGGCGAAGCACGCCCGCGCCGCCGCGCCGGTCGTCGGCTGACGATCGCATCACCAGACACGAGAACGGGCCTCGCGCATATCGCGGGGCCCGTTCCCGTTTCAGGCATCCTATTTTTCTCACGCAGAGTCAGCAGGGTTAGCAGAAAAAGCAGATGACGACTCCGCTGACACTGCTGACTCTGCGTGAGAAATCAGGAGAGTCTGCCCCGCCGCGATGTCGGGGGAACTCCTCTGGCCCTTCCTCGCGGCGCTGGTGTATCATCGTCGCTCCGGAGCCGGAATCCATCTCCAGAAACGCGAATCTCCAACGGATGCAAGCGCAGTCGCTCGGCCTGTTCGTCGCCTTCAGCGCGGGGCTGCTCAGCTTCCTCTCGCCCTGCGTGCTGCCGCTGGTGCCGAGCTACGCCACGTTCATCACCGGGATGAGCCTGGACGAGCTCGAGGCGCAGGAGACCGCGCGCACCCGCCGCACCGTGTTCGTGCACGGGCTGCTGTTCGTGCTCGGCTTCACCCTCGTCTTCCTCGCCCTCGGCGCGTCGGCCACCTTCATCGGCGCGCTGCTGAAGTTCGCCAGCCGCTGGGTGCAGGCCGTGGGCGGCGTGCTGCTGATCCTCTTCGGCCTCTACCTCGTCGGCCTGCTGCGCCTCCCCGGCGCCGGGCGCGAGTGGCGGATGCATCTCTCCGAGAAGCCGGTCGGCTACCTGGGCACGCTGCTGGTGGGCGTCACCTTCGGAGCGGGGTGGACGCCGTGCATCGGGCCGGTGCTGGGCGGCATCCTGACCATGGCCGCCGCGCGCGGGACGATGGGGGAGGGGATGGGGCTGCTGGCGGTGTACTCGGCCGGGCTGGCGATCCCCTTCCTCCTCTCCACGGTGCTGATCGAGCGCTTCCTCACCGGCTTCCGACGCTTCCGCCGCGTGCTGCCGTGGGTGAACCGCGTCAGCGGGGCGATGCTGCTGGTGCTGGGCGTGCTGATGGTCACCGGCTCGTTCACCACCCTCTCCGCGCTGATGGTGAAGTGGACCCCGGACTGGCTCTCCGCGCGGCTCTGAGGCGCCACGCTCTGGAACATCGGGGGATGACGAGCGGTTGAATCGACGGGATCGTCATCCCCTTCGTGCGGGCCCACCTTCACCCGCCGCCGTCCGATGCGCACCGCCGCACCCCGTCTCTCCCCGATTCTCCTGCTCCTGCCGCTCTCCGCCTGCATGACGTGGCGCGGTCAGCCGATCCCCGCCGGGCCGGGCCAGCACGACTACATCGTCGGCACGGCGCGGGTGATCCGCACGGACGGGATGGAGTTCCTGCTCGACAACGTGAGCGTGCGCCCCGACAGCGTGGTCGGCGCCCAGCACGTGCCGCCGGCGCGGCGCATCGCCATCCCCACGGCCGAGGTCGCGCGCATCGACGCCCGCCGCGAGGACCCGTTCGGCACCGCGCTGGCGGTGGCGCTCGGGACGGCCGCCGCACTCGGCGCGTTCGGCATGGCGCTGTTCCTCATCTACGGAACGGGAGGCTGAGACATCGCCGTCCCGGGCGGACCCACCTCCACCGCTGCTCGCCATGCGCACCGCCGCACGCGCGCTCGCCACGATCGCACTCCTTCTGCCGCTCGGCGCCTGCACGACGTGGGGCAGCCGGCCGATCCCCACGCCGGGACAGGACCACGCCGTCGCCGACAGGGTGCGGGTGACGCGCACGGATGGGTCAGTGGTCCTGCTCGACAGCGCCACGATCCGCGCCGACAGCGTCACCGGCGCCGCGCACCTGTTCCCGCAGCAGCGCGTCGCCATCTCCACCGCCGAGATCCAGGAGCTCGAGACGCGGCAGGAGGCCGCCGCCCTCACCGCGCTGACCGTCGTCCTCGGGCTGGTGGGCGTGCTCGTCGCGGCACTCTTCACGGAAGGAACCGGAAGCTGAAACCTGTGCGGGCGGGGGTGACGTAGTCCGTCTGGTAAACTGGTGTTTCCGCGCGGGTGAGAATATTTTTCCCGCGCCGGATCTCCGGCGGACAGTTTCGCCCCACCCGATACATCGAGGGTTTTCGCAGATGAAGATCGACCGTCTCGCGCGGCTTCTGCCCGTGCTGTTCCTCGTCGTTATGCTTCCCGGATGCGTGACGTACTGGCCGAAGACGCCGCCGGAGCCGGGCGCCACCGCCTCGTTCCCCGGCATCGTCCGCGTGACGCGCGCCGATGCGACCTCGACGCTGCTGGTCGACGCCCGCGTGCAGGGCGACAGCCTGCGCGGCACGGTGCAGGGCGACCCGACGCAAGAGGTCGCCATCGCGCTCGCGGACGTGAAGCAGGTGGCGGTGCGGGAGCATAACGGCAAGGCCACGGTGGCGCTCATGCTGGTCAGTGCGCTCCTCGCGTACGGCGCGTGGGTCGCGATCCTCTACGTCTCCACCACCACCTGATGCGGCACGCGATGAATGCGCGGCGGGCGATTCCCCGCATCGCCGGGCTGGCGCTGCTCGCGCTGCAGGCGGCGTGCGTCACCTGGATGGAGCGCCCCGCGCCGCGGCCGCGCGCGGCGGCGTCGCTCCCCGCGCGCGTGCGGGTGACGCGGATGGACCGCACCTCGATGGTCCTCATCGACCCGTTCGTGCGCGGCGACAGCCTCCACGGCACGCGCGTGGACCCGCCGGTCCAGGACGTGGCCGTCGCGCTCGACGACGTGCTCCGCGTCGAGGCGCGGCGCGTGAACGTGGCCGCCACCGCCGGTGCCGTCGCGCTCGCCTGGCTGGCCGCCTACGGGATCCGCCTCGTCTGCCCCTTCTGCAATGGGGGGGCCTGACCCGGCGCGACCGTCCCGCACTCAGCACTTCCTCACACCCCCTCGCACCGCGCCGGACCTTCGGTGTAAGACGTTCGCGCGCTTGATTCTGCTTGCGCGTGCGGGTGCAGCGGGCCAGATTCGGCACGCCCGGCGCCCCGCACACCTTCACACCCTTCCGGACGCGATGGCGAAACAGATCCGCATCCTGCTGGTGGACGACCACGCCGTGCTGCGCGCCGGGCTGCGCGCGCTGCTCGAGGCCGAGCCCGGCTTCCTGGTGGTCGGCGAGGCGGGAACGGGCGAGGAGGGGGTGATGAAGGCGAAGCAACTCCTCCCCGACGTGGTGGTGATGGACCTGTCGATGCCGGGCGCGGGCGGGCTGGAGGCGGTGCGCGAGATCTCCGCGCTGGGAAAGGAGATCCGCACCCTCGTCCTCACCATGCACGGCGAGGAGGAGCACCTCCTCCCGGTGCTGGAGGCGGGCGGCAGCGGCTACGTGAACAAGCGCAGCGCCGACGAGGAGCTGATCGAGGCCATCAAGACGGTGGCCGGCGGCGACGTCTTCCTCTACCCCAGCGGCGCCAAGCTCCTGCTGCGCGGCCTCAAGCAGAAGGCCGAGCCGGGCGAGGACGACCCGCTGGAGAAGCTGACCGACCGCGAGCGCGAGGTGCTGGCGTTCACCGTGGAGGGGTTCAGCAGCAGCGAGATCGGGAAGAAGCTGTTCATCAGCCCCAAGACGGTGGACACCTACCGCGCCCGCATCATGGAGAAGCTGAACCTGCACCACCGCAGCGAGCTGGTGCGGTTCGCGCTGAAGACGGGGCTGCTGAAGCCGGACTGAGAACCGCAGGGAACAGGGGACAGGGAACAGGGGACAGCCGGCGGTTTTCGTGCTCGCTGTCCCCTGTCCCCTGTCCGCTGTACCCCGTCCCCTTGAACTCTGGAGATCGAGGATGCCGCAACGCAGGGTGGTCGTAACCGGCGTGGGGATGGTCACGCCGCTGGGGAACAACGCGGACGACACCTGGCGCAACGTGCTGGCCGGGAAGTCGGGGACGGGGCCGCTCACCAAGTTCGAGCTCGAGGGGCTGCCGCCGGAGGTGCGCGTGGCCGCCGAGGTGAAGGACTTCGATCCCGAGCCGGTGATCGAGCGGCGCGAGCAGAAGCGGATGGACACCTTCATCCAGTACGCGCTGGTCGCCACCGACGAGGCGATGCGCTCGGCCGGGATGGGCGGGATCGGGCCGGTCCCCGATCCCGAGAACACGGGCACCATCATCGGCAGCGGGATGGGGGGGATCGACAACATCATGCAGACGCGCACCCTGATGGACGCCAAGGGGCCGGGGCGCGTCTCCCCTTTCTTCATCCCCGCCAGCATCATCAACCTGGCCCCCGGGCAGGTGGCGATGCGCACGGGGGCAACGGGGCCCAGCTACTCGCCCGTGTCCGCCTGCGCCAGCAGCAACCACGCGATCGGCGAGGCCTTTCACGCCATCCAGCGCGGCGACGCGGACATGATGATCGCCGGCGGCACCGAGGCGTGCGTCACCGCCATCTCGTTCGCCGGGTTCGCGGCGGCGCGGGCGCTGGCGAGCGACTGGGAGACGCCGGAGACCGCGAGCAAGCCGTTCGACCGGCGCCGCAGCGGCTTCGTGCACGCCGAGGGCGGGGCGATCCTGATCCTGGAGGAGCTGGAGTCGGCGAAGCGCCGCGGCGCGCCGATCCTGGCGGAGATCCTGGGCTTCGGGATGAGCGCCGACGCCTTCCACGTGACCGCGCCGCCCGAGAACGGCGAGGGCGCCGCGCGGGCCATGCGGCGCGCGCTGAAGAGCGCCGGCATCGCCCCCGAGCAGGTGGACTACATCAACGCGCACGGCACGGCCACGCCGGTAGGCGACGTCGCCGAGACGCGGGCGATTCGCACCGTGTTCGGCCCGCACGCGGAGAAGCTGGCCGTCTCGTCCACCAAGTCGATGCTGGGCCACGCGCTGGGCGGGAGCGCGGCCATCGAGGCGGGCGTCAGCATCTTCGCGCTGCGCGACGGGGTGATGCCGCCCACCATTAACCTCACCGAGCCCGACCCCGACTGCGACCTGGACTACGTCTCCGAGGGCGCGCGGAAGAAGGAGCTGGACGTGGTCATCTCCAACTCTTTCGGCTTCGGCGGCGCCAACACCACGCTGGTGCTCAAGCGCTACGAGGAGTAGTTGCATGGGGAGCCGGTCTCTAGACGGGATTACGTTAACCGAGGTTGCGGTATGTCAAGTGAACTATTCGAACTGCTCGAGAATGCCGGGTTGATCAAGTCGGACGGGAGCGTTTCATCTGGTGCTGTCGATGCGCTCTCTGCGACGGATCTCGTTGACATTGGGTTGCAAAGCGCGGAACTGACCGCACCTGATCAAGGAGAGGACTATCGCACGTCCTTCTCCCACTCGGCATCGCTCTCCTTAGCTGGAGGATCTTACCCCTGCAATGCGCTGAGATGTCGCTTAGAGCGCGCTGCGGAATTGGCTCAATTTGCGGCGTTTTACAGTGATAAAGTGTACATTCATAATCATTTAAGTGATCTTGCAGCGCACCGCGAGACAACGTCTGAAACGGATGTCGCAAAGACTCGTCAGCAGCTCAAAGACGACCTTGAGATCTATCTGCTACTTAAGCCACTCATCGAGGCCGGGCGAATCGTTCCAGTTACGGCCCCCCAAAATTGGTGTCCACATTGCCTAAAGAATCACTTAGCCGATGAAGGTGGCTTCGGCGAAGAAACTGAACTGGCCCTTGCCCGCGCAACGCGCAACTTGCGGGAGCGGTTTCTTGTTGACGCTTCGGTTGAACTTCAATTACGTGGTGGGGAATTTTGGGCCGTGCATCGTGGTCCCGAGGACCTGCTAGAGCACGGGTATCGGGCGGTGCGTTACCAGAGTCCACCAAAACAACTCCGGGATATTCCCGAAGTGATGCCAAGTCTGCTGCGGAACCGGTCTATCCATCTTTCTTCTCGCCAGCGCGAGAAGTTCGAGATGCATATTCGTGAAGCTTCATCAATTCTCGACAATGTCGTGTTCGAACTCACAATGACTCAAGCCTTCGGAGCGTCACTGCTGACGGAGCGGAAGATCCATGTAGACATTCTGCGATCAATGTCCAGCGACTCGAGGCAAGAGCGGCGGAATGCGGCTCTTCAGAAGCATCTCACAACGGTAGTGCCATTTCTCTCAGGTGTCGTACCGGCCGACCTCCTTCATCTCAGGGAAACCGAGGGCGATGCGTTTATCGTCTTTCGGAATTCGATTAACAAGATGATTGATGAGGCTTTGTCACAACCAGGCGAGATAACAGAACGCGATGCACGACAGATCTACGGAGACTTGATAGAACCCGAACTGGCGCGATTGGACATAAAGATGAAACTAGCCCAAAAGACTCTTGCGAAGACTGCGCGACAAAGGATCGCCGCGTGGGTTGGAGCAATCGGAGTTGGCGTGTACACGGGTTTTGTTCCTAGTACCATGATCGCTGCTGCAAAGGCGCTCGGGCTTACCAAAGTTGTAGCAGATTTAGGAGAATTACTTCTCGGAATGCGAGCAAATCAGAACGCAATTCGAAGTGATGACCTTTACTTCCTGTGGCGGGTCCGCAAACTCTCGTCGCGCTGACGGTGAGTTTATGTTCCTCGCCAGACAGGAACTGACTGAGCCGACCCGGTACCACGTCTCCGAGGGCACGCGGAAGAAGGAGCTGGACGTGGTCATCTCCAACTCCTTCGGCTTCGGCGGGGCGAACACCACGCTGGTGCTCAAGCGGTACGAGGACTGACCGTCACTGGGTCCTGGGACGGACGCGAGCCCCTTCGCCACTCGCGGCGAGGGGGCTCGCCGCGTTAAGGGAATCTTCATCGCCATGCGCACGGAGATTTCGCGTCGTGGAACGATCGATGCGACGGCGGATAACGCGCGCTTCGGCGCGCTCCTGATCGTCTGCAGCCGGACTCCCACACGGTCCGCTCCGGATTGGCCGGACGGCCCGGCCAACGCGTCGCGAATCGGCTCGCGGCGCGCACTCCAACGTGGGAGGTTCCCCATGGACAAGCTGAAGCTGCCGGTCGACACGCTGAAGGTGGAGACGTTCGACGCCGGCGAGGTGCTCGATGAGCGGGGCACCGTCGAGGCGCGCGCGTCCGGACCGGGCGGCGGATGCTGCACGCATCTTCAGACCGGGTGCAATCCCGACATCACCACGGTGTTCACCGGCAACTGCCACAACTGCTGAGCTGGGACGAAGGAGCACCAGGGCCGGCCGCCGCGGGATGGGCCGGGCGGCCGGCTTCCCGGGGAACATGGATTTCCACCGGTCCGATGCGGGCGGGCGGGAATCGTCTGCCCGCGCGCCGCGAGGGGTTCGCGGCGCACACGCCAGCCGAGGGGGCACTCATGGACAAGAAGCTGAAGGTGCAGGTGGACTCGCTGAATGTGGACAGCTTCGAGGTGGGCGACACCCGGAAGAAGGAGGGCACGGTGCACGCCCACATGACGCCGGCGGGCGGCGTGTGCTGCACGGTGGACGGCACCGGGTGCCACACCGTCGTGGCCACGCACCCGTGCACCTGTTGATCGCAGCGTCACCGGCGCGGCTCCGCGAGTGAAACGCCCGCGCCATGGCGAAGCCGCGGAGGTTGGGTTCGGCCCGCCTCCGCGGCTTCGAACTGCGATCGATGGCCACCGGCCAAGCGGCGGGTTGACCCGCCCGGCCGGACCCGGTACCTTGGAACATGAAATTTCATGAACGCGTGGAGATCCCATGATCAGCCTGAAGGACATCCACTCACTCTCCGACTTCCAGCGTAATGCGCGGGCGTACTTGGAGCATTTGAAGGAAACCGGCCGTCCGCAGGTTCTGACGATACACGGGCAGGCCGAGCTCGTGGTGCAGCACGCGGACGCGTACCAGAAGCTTCTCGACCTGGCGGCCAATGCCGCGGCCATTGTTGGCATCCAGCGGGGCTTGCAGGGGATGTACGACGGGACCGGCGAAGATGCCGAGGATGCGTTCGCCTCGCTGGAACGTGAGCTCGGGATCGCGGAGCACGCGTAGTGTTCCGGGTCCGGATCGAGGCCGAGGCCAGGAACAATCTCCGGAAGCACTATCAGAACCTTCGGTCGCGCAATCCCGGTTCGGAGTACCCCGACCAGTGGTACTACGGGATCCGGGCCGCCATTCGGGATCTCGCGGCTTCGGCCGACCAGTGCGGGCTGGCTTACGAAGACCGCTTCTTCGCCGAAACCATCCGCCAGCGACTCTTCGATTCGTACAAGATCCTCTTCGCGATCCGGGAAGATACCGTCCACGTGCTCCATGTCCGGCACCAGGCGCAGGACCCCGAGGATCTGATGCCTGAGGCTGGGGGCTGAGGAGCCGCAAGCATCACGGCAGCCGCAGGGAATTCTTCCCGCGGCTGCCGTTGTTTCGTCGCTGGCCCTTCCCTCAAGCGGCGAGGCGCCGCACCACTTCGCGCGCACCCTTCCGGTACACGGTCAGGCACACCAGCTCGTCGTCCTGATCGCGCACCTCCCACCAGCGGCTGTGCTTCTGCTTGAGGCTTCGTGTCAGCGGCTTGGCTGAATCAGCAACCTCGCATCGGGGAAATCCGACTCCCACACCCGTCTCATGAGTATCCATCCCGGATGGTACTCCGGAAAGCATCACCTCTAGCAACGGGAGACGATCATGGCGGTAAAGCATCTACCCACGAACGAAGTACATCTGGGCAGCAAGGGAGGGAAGACCGGATGCGGTTTCGACACGACCGTCCACCCGGAAAACTGGGCCAATACGACGGCGCCGATCACCTGTGATAAGAACGGCTGCAAGAACTAGCACCCAGCTCGTTCTGAGCATCTCCTGGCAACGGGTCTCGGCAGCCGCGGGTGATCCCTGCGGCTGCCGTGTGTTCCCCTCTGGCCTCTTCAGGCGGCGAGCCGCCGCACCACCTCTCGTGCGCCCTTCCGGTACACGGTCAGGCACACCAGCTCGTCGTCGAGATCGCGCACCTCCCACCAGCGGCTATTCTCCTGCTTGGTGATGGTGCAGGCGGGCTTCGCGGCGGCTGCGGGTGTGGGGTCCTTCGGGTCCTCAGGCATCGTGGGCTCCATCGCTTGGCCGAGGCTGCTCCGTCGAAGGCGGGTTGGCAGCGGGATCTTTCTTTCCTTCTGCCGCGCCTCGCTGAGTTGCATGAACGGCAAGGCGAAGTGGCTGTGGGCCTGTCGCTCGCGCAGGAGAGTCTCTCAATCGATAAGCGGTTGGCCTCACTTCATCCAACAAATGTCATTTGGAAGCACGACTTGGACGTGAGCCGCGCACTAGTTGAACGGCTCTCGGCCGGTAACCGATGAGGGGATCTGCGAACGGTCGCTGGGCGGTCCGCCACTGAACTGGCGCGTTTACCTCCTCCCGGAGGGAATGGCCCAGTCGGGAGCACGGCCCGAATCGCCGTGATTGCCCCTTTCCGGGCTTGAACCCCCCTTCCCCCGCGCGATAGATTGGATGTGCAGATGGGCCGTGGCCGGCGTGCTGGGCGCCGGGTCCGCGGCCCGCCTTTCATCTTTGCCGATTGCGTTTCGATGAGCAGCGAGCACCAGACCGACAGCTACAACCCCGCCGAGGTCGAGCGGGCGTGGCAGGCCCGCTGGGACGAGCAGGGCATCAACACGTGGACCGACGAGCAGCTCCGGTCCGCGCCGAAGCCCTTCTACAACCTGATGATGTTCCCGTACCCCTCGGCCGAGGGGCTGCACGTGGGGAACATCTACGCGTTCACCGGCGCCGACATCTACGGCCGCTTCAAGCGCCTGCAGGGCTTCGACGTGTTCGAGCCCATCGGCTTCGACGCGTTCGGCATCCACTCCGAGAACTTCGCGCTCAAGCAGGGGGTGCACCCGTCGGAGCTGATCCCCCGCAACATCGAGCGCTTTACGAAGCAGCTGCGCCGCGTGGGGTTCATGTACGACTGGAACCACGCGGTCGACACGACGGACCCAAAGTACTACCGGTGGACGCAGTGGGTCTTCCTGCAGCTGTACAAGGCCGGGCTGGCGGAGAAGAAGGAGGCGCCCGTCAACTGGTGCCCCAGCTGCAACACCGTGCTGGCCAACGAGCAGGTGATCGGCGGCGAGTGCGAGCGCTGCGGCACGCCGGTGGAGATGCGCTACCTGTCGCAGTGGTTCTTCAAGATCACCGACTACGCAGGGCGGCTGCTGGAGAACCTGAAGTGGATCGACTGGAGCGAGACCACGCGCAAGGCGCAGGAGAACTGGATCGGCCGCAGCGAGGGCGCCGAGCTCGAGTTCCCCATCGCCCGGCAGAAGGTGGCCGAGGACCGCCATGCGCCCGCCGAGATCCACCCCGAGAAGCCGGTGATCCGCGTGTTCACCACGCGGCCGGACACGGTCTTCGGCGCCACGTACATGGTGCTGGCGCCCGAGCACCCGCTGGTGGAGCGCATCACGACGGACGCGCAGCGCGAGGCCGTCGACGCGTACCGCAAGCAGGCCAGCGCGCAGGACCTGGTCAGCCGCCAGAAGACGGACAAGACCAAGACCGGCGTGGACACCGGCGCCCGCGCGGTGAATCCGGCGACCGGCCAGGAGATCCCCGTCTGGATCGCCGACTACGTGCTGATGGAGTACGGCACCGGCGCCATCATGGCCGTCCCCGGTCACGACGAGCGCGACTTCGAGTTCGCCACCGAGTTCGGCCTCCCCATCGTCCGCGTGGTCGCCGGCGAGGGGGACGACGCGCAGACCCCGCTGGCGGAAGCCTACGTCGGCCCCGGGCGGCTGGTGAACAGCCGCCAGTTCGACGGGATGGACGTGGAGGAGAGCAAGCGGGCGGTCACCGAGTGGCTGGCCGGGAAGGGGCTGGCAGAGGCGCGGGTGAACTATCGCCTGCACGACTGGACCATCTCGCGGCAGCGCTACTGGGGCCCGCCGATCCCGATCCTGTACTGCGACCAGTGCGGAACGGTGCCGGTGCCCGAAGACCAGCTCCCCGTGCTGCTGCCGCCGATCGAGGACTTCAAGCCCGACGCGAGCGGCGTAAGCCCGCTGGCCCGGCACGAGGAGTGGTACATCACCGAGTGCCCGTCGTGCGGCGGCAAGGCGCGGCGCGAGACGGACGTGAGCGACACGTTCCTGGATTCGGCGTGGTACTTCCTGCGCTACCCGTCGGCGAAGCGTGACGACGTGCCGTTCGACCCGGCCATCACGAAGCACTGGCTGCCGGTGAACAGCTACATCGGCGGCAACGAGCACGCGGTGCTGCACCTGCTGTATTCGCGCTTCATCACCATGGCGCTCAAGGACTTCGGGCTGATCGACTTCGAGGAGCCGTTCACCAAGTTTCGGGCGCACGGGCTGATCATCAAGGACGGCGCGAAGATGTCG
>DASUYB010000098.1 GCA_036377595.1 Longimicrobium sp.
GTGAACCTGCCAGGTCGCCGGATCGAAGCTGCGCCGGCTTCCCCGCGGGTGGTTCACGCGGAAGAACTGGTGGTTGGAAAAGACATTGTTGAGCTGCTCAGCACGGCGATGTATGTCGAACCGCTTGCGCTTTACCGCGAATACGTCCAGAACGCTGCGGACGCGATTGATCAAGCATGTCGCGCGGGCCTTCTCTCCGGTCGCGCAGCAGGCCGAATCGACGTCTCGCTCGACGCTTCAGGCCGCGAGGTGCGGATTCGCGACAACGGGATCGGGCTACCAGCGTCTGACGCTGAGCGGATGCTGATCGCGTTCGGTGCGAGCCGGAAGCGAGGCGACGTGGAGAGTGGCGCCCGCGGCTTTCGTGGAGTTGGAAGACTAGCAGCGTTGGGCTATGCGCAGGCACTTAGCTTTCGAACGAAAGCTCACGGCGAATTGCGCGGGACGGAAGTTCGGTGGGACTGCCGAAAGCTCCGGAGCATTCTGCTCGATCCGGAGTATTTGGGCGACCTACGCGACGTCGTGCGGGACGTGGTTACAGTCCGCGAAGGGCCGAAAGAGGAATTGGATTCGCATTACTTCGAAGTCCATCTCGAACGGGTAGTGCGCCTTCGAAATGACCTTCTTCTCAACGAAGACGAGATCCGCTGTTATCTCGCTCAAGTGGCACCGGTTCCGTTCCCGCGCACCTTCAGGTTTGCAACGGCCATTGAGGAGTACCTTAGCGATTTTTTGCCGGGGGGGCATTTCGAAATTCGCATCGGGAACTCAGAAGCTCGGGTCGAGCGCCCCTTTAGCGATGAATTCGCAATCTCTACAGGTAAGACGGACCGGTTTACGGAACTAGAGACGATCACCCTGGAAGACCCGGACATTGGCCTCGTGGCAGTGGGTTGGGTCCTGCACCACGGCTACCACGGAGCAATTCACGCATCGCCTGGATTGCGAGGCCTCCGCGCGCGCGTAGGAGATCTCCAGGTGGGCGGACCCGAGATCTTCGCCGGCATCTTTCCCGAGTCGCGGTTCAATGCCTGGACAGTGGGCGAGTTGCACATCATTGATCCCCGAGTTGTCCCGAACGGGCGGCGGGATAACTTTGAACAGAACGCGGCGGCACTCACATTGATTCACCGGCTTGGCCCACTCGGCCGCGGACTCGCTCACAAGTGCCGAGACAGTTCAGCCCGGCGTGTACGCTTGAAGAAGTTTGAAGCTAATGAGCGGAAAGCGATCGAGTCCTTAGAAATCCTAGAAGATGGAAAGATCGGGCGGGCAGCCGCCGACTTGATAGGGAAAGAGATTGGGTCGGCACTCGGCCAGATGCAGATGCTGATTGAACACGACCTTCTTCTCAGGTCCGAGCAGGAGGAACTGCGCGACCGTCTCGAAACACTGCGCGTCAGATACGACGTAGTGCTTCGGGCCCCGGTGGGGAGCGCTCTGAAAGATGTATCAAAGAAGCAGCGGGCCGTATATGAGCAAGCAGTCCATTGGATCTTTGAATGCTCGCCGAACCGAGCTGCAGCGAAGGCGCTCGTAGATCGGATCGCGGCACGGATACAAGCCGGTGGGGACGGAGACTCTGCGTGAACAGGCGCCCAAACGCATTCCGACCGGAATGCGGTCTGTGATGGCGCTTCACAGCACGGGGCGCTCGAGCGCCCCGTGCTTCACGTGCCAGTATGGTGCTTCCTTCACGAGGCGGCTGAAGACGGTAGAGCCTTCAGCGAAGCTATAGCCGTAAAGGCCCATTGGCGATTTATCTCGATACTCGACGCAGCCGAAGCAACGCACGGCTAGTTCAGATTGCACCCCCGCGCGCGTGAGTCCGCGGTACAAAGTGAAGGAAGGGTGAGCGCGCCGATACCAGTGCTTTTTGCTCTCAGCATCATGCAGCTGCAGGATCCGAAACTCAGCATCTAGTCCCTGGTAAATTCGATTCCACCCGAGGTTCCTCCCGAGATAGCTCGTGACGAAGAGGACGTCATCTTCTCGTAGGCGACCGTCCTGAAACATTGAAGCGAACTGAATGTGGAAATCGCCTGCGGCGCATACACCCTCGAGATCCAGAAAGAGGATCGCTGGTAGATCATCATCTTCCCGGACGTAGTCAAACAAATTACCTCGACTTGTTTGCACTTCGATGGGTGGGTCGGCGGTCGCGAGTTTTCGCGACGTTTCCGCCGCGATTCGCGCACGTACCGGATCGATTTCGTACGAGGTGGCTTGGGTGACGAGATTGGGGTCGATAAACCAGAGGTTCTGAACGTCTCGCAGTTCGGTGCCCCCCAGCGTGACATAGCGGTATCGTTCAGCGCTTCCGAAGTGCCGAAGCCAGCGCGCAAATAGCAGGTGGAAAGCCGCGTATTTGGCCGGCCCGAAGATCCTCCGGTTTTTGTCGTCCTTTTTCTTGGCAATCACCGTTTAGATTTCCTTAATACCCAGTTTTTAATGCTGGAGGAGAGCTCATTGGCCGTTGCCCTCTGCTGGAAATCACCGACAATCCCGAACTGTGCTGCTAACGTTCGCGCTTGGTCGGTTGTAAGCGTGAACGTCACCTGAATGGTGTCTCGTTGTTTTTTCTTCGGCGTTACCTTGGGACGATAGACCGTATCGGGGAGCGCCGCGCCTCTCCCGCGCTTCGGACCGATTGCCACGGTTGCCCGATGCGGGATAGCGAGATCCCGTTTTGAGCGGTCGATGATGTTCGCGAGCGGCGTTTGGATCAGATTCGAAACCTCGCCCGATGCTGCAATTGCGGCGTACGTTGCTCTCCAGTTATCGAAGAGGTTTCTCACCAACTTGTGAGTGGTGAGCAGGCGCATGATGTCACGGTCGGTGTTCAAGTGCCGCTTATGCGTATCCCACGGAATGAATACATTGGGCCCTTTGATGTTGATATAGCCCCGAATGAGGTTTTTCGCTGCGCTGGCGGGAAACCGGTCAGCGAACGTAGTCTGATCGTAGGCTACGAAAAGTCGATCATTCCCGTATAGATCAATCCCCCAAGAGGGACCGCCTTTCTTCGAACCGGAAGTTCTCCGGCATCCAAGCACCACTTCAATCTGTACATCGTGTTTGCGGCCTTCAAGTTCCAATACGGCTTCGAAGGTCACCTGTTGTGGCCGAATATCAATCTCGCCAGCGTGAGTGGCGCTAAAATCGTATAGATCGTCGAGGGGCTTGAGTGGCTGCGACCGATCTAAGAAATAAATTTTGATTGCGGGATTGCGGATAAGTAACAGCGTGTAGGTCAGTTGAATCTGATCTACAATCTTCTGGACTTGATCCGGTTCTGTGTACCAAGGAGCTCCACCGACCGGCTCCTCTCTCAATTGGAACACATATCGTGTCTGGCCCTTCTCGATTACGCTCTTGTCCTTCAAGAGGGCGTATGGGAAGTCGTAACGATCAGGATCGTTGATCCACTCCGGGCCTAACTGTACGGCAATGGCATCGTCCGTTGTCCCTGCGGGGTTCCAGTACCTCGTGACGATGGCCGCTGCTTCGGCCAATCGGAACACAGCTTTTTTCCCGCCGGTCTTGTAGCTCCCGATCGTTGGTGAAAGCGCGGTCGTGTCGCTAAAGCCCGGCACAACGAGGTGCTCAAGCTTGTCGACGGACACGCCGCCAGCGTTGTCCTCGTAAGTCAGTTGGTTCGATTCTTCGTCAATATCTATGTAGATATTGAGCTCGGGCGCCGTCTTATCGGGAACCTTCGTTCGCCGCCGTAACCATTCGTCAATACTATTGTCAATCAATTCGAGGAGGGCCTCAGACCGATCAAGATCGCGCCAAGCGCCGAGAACAACGTCCTTCGTAGGCGGCTTTCCCGCTGTCTTCAACTCGCCGACGTTATCTGGCTGCCACAGCCGGATTTCCCGTGCCAAGTGCTCACGGAACTCGCTATCAAGCTCCTCACCCAGTCGGTAATCTTGGACGATCTGATCCATCGACCGTGTCGCTAGAACCTCAATGCGCTCCGAATGCGCGAGGTCGTTCCAGTCCGTTCGGCTGTCGGTTGGCATGACGCTCCTTCGATACAGTGAGAGCAGGAGTTGCTGCTGGCCCTGTCGATGCGAAGCAGCCTACAATGGCAGGAGGAACTGAGGAGCGGGACCTGAAATCTGATGAACCGCAGCGGACAGCGTGCTCCCCCCACGATACCCTCCCAAGCACATGCAGGGGGAGAAAAATGACACTTACCTCTTTAATACGCAATTCCTCGGGTTGACGGATTTTCGAGTGCTCACCCAACAGAGCTGCGGCCAAAGTGCTGGTGGAGCGCATCGCTGCTCGAATCCAGGAGTGTGACGACAACGGCAATTAGGGAGCCGGCCCCACGCGCATTCCGGTCGGAATGGAGTTCAGAGCCTCCGCAGTTCCACGCGGAGGCTTTGAGTTTCCTCATCGACGCCCTTCAGCCGTTCTTCTGCAAATTACCCAAAATGCGCAGGAGTTGCCTCACCTCGAAAGTAATCTGTGGGCGCAGAGGGCCATCAGCCGCAGATAGTGCGTCCCGCACATCCTGCTGCGCCAGCCACTTTCGAAACTTTGTGAGCTTCTGATAATGGCTGTGGTCCCCGCCCGCTTCAACGGCGCGGTCAAACGCTTCCTCGAACCCATACCTTCCTGTGCTGAACCCGCGAAGGACTTTGGGGGGTCCCTCACAAATCACAGGAAGCTTGTCACGGAGATCCTGAGCCCTCGGAATCTCTCCAGATTTGATCTGCGCTACCACCAGCTCCTCAAACTCCGGGTGCAGGTCACGCGCTTTCGAGATCTTTCGTGACTTGATGAACTCGTCGTAATAGCTCCATCGCTCACGCTGCGTGTCATCGTGCTTGACCATAAACGCATAGGCTTCAACGAGCCGGCGCACCTTTGCGCGAGACAAGCCTACACCCGCAGCCAGATCGTCAATTGCAACACCGTGCACCATATGGCGTCGGTATAGGTATCCTGCTTGTTCAAAGGGCGGCCATTCCTTCTTCCCCCGGAGGTGCCACTGACCCAGGAGAGCGGAAATAACCGACTCATCAATATCGTCTGGTAGGAGCGCACATTTGACTCTGGCCCAGCGGATCGGGTCTTTCGTAGCGAGAATCCGGTAAGCTGCAAGCCGACTGTTGCCCTCGATCACATCGAGGGTTCCTCCTCTGACGTACAGCGGATCGATTAGACCACCGTTTTCGCGAATCTGGTGAACCAGCTCCTTCACATGATCCATCTCTTGCAGGGTTTGCTGAATTTCTTCCTGCGTAGGCTCATGCGCGGCTCCGTTTCGAACGACGGAATATACCCTTGGGTTATCTGCGTAGTATAAAAGATCGGCGTGTCGTAGCTCGCCGACCCGGATGGGAATTTGCTGTTTCCGAATGACGAGAGTGTCGTGCACGAAGGAGTCAGAGCCCTTCGCAGCAACGGGAACTGCTTCGGCGGCGGAAGCACGCCGTCCGGCGGTCGTCGTTCGCATTAGTTCTCTTCACCTTCAGGGGCTGAGGCAGGTGGTTCCACTCCCAACACGCGCGCGAGCAGCTCGACAAACGAGTAGGTCGCGCGTTCGCGGTATTCTTTTAGCGCGATGTCGCCTTGGACCAACATGGCAGCCAAGTGTTTCGCGCCCAGCAGCTCATCGACCCATTCGTCGATGGTTCCCCGCATCGAGATGTTGTGAATAAAGCAAGCCCGGTTCTGTGAGATTCGATGAATTCGATCTTGAGCCTGCAAGTAGTCATCGAGGCTGAAGCCGCGGTCATAAAACACCGCGTGATTTGCGACCGTCAACGTTAGCCCCTCCTTGGCCGCGCCGGGCGTCGCAATTAATACCTGGACTGACGCATCGCGTTTGAAGGAGTCGAGCGACCGGTTCCTTTCGGCGATTGACATCCTGCCATGCACGCGTACGGTACCGAGGCGGCGAAGCGCTCGGGCGAGCCAATCCACGTTCTCGGTGAACGTCGTCCAAACGACCGCTTTAGAGACTCCATCGGCGAGAGCTTCGGAAAGGAGCAGCTCCAGCGCCGGCAGTTTTCCAGGGGTGCGTGCATACGCGGCATCGACAAGCCGCGGGTTCGAAGCAACCTGCACCAGCCTAAGGAGTCGCTTCAAGACATCATCTACCTTGTCAACTACTGGCACGCCGCCCCTGACGATTACGGCGCGAAGCTCGTCTCGATAAGTTTCATACAATTCCTCTTGAATTTCCTCTGGGTCTACCCAGACCGTATCAATCTCTTTGTCAGGCAGAGAAAGGCCAGCCGTATTCTTGGTTTCGCGGACGCAAAACGGACGTAGCGTTTCCCAAAGACTATCAAGGCGAGACTCGAACGCTTCCCGGGTGACTGGGTTGTGAGCGAGGTCGGACGAGAGATCGTAATCGCGCTTGAACTCGGGAAAATCGTCCCCGAGTGTCGCTCCGCCGTCCAAGAAACGGATTAAGGCCCAAACATCGTATGGGCGGTTTGCTACTGGTGTTCCGGTCATCACCACTCGGCGGTGAAACAGTGGGCCGAGCCGAAACAGTACACCGGCAATCTTACTTTCGGGATTTTTAAATTTCTGCGCCTCGTCGCAGATCACCCCAACACGGCGCGTCTTCAGGAAGAGAGTGAGGCGGCCCTCTTCCGCGATACATGTCTCATAGTGCGTTAAGAATAGTCGCGCTGGACTGTTTAGCGCGAAGTGATTATCGCGGCGATTCTGACCTATCACCCGCGGAGTCAGGTAAGAATGAAATCGAATCTCGGTTTTCCAGTTCTCAACCAGCGAGTTTTTCGTGATGATCAACACCGAATCAACAACGTTCTGAGTTAACCACGTAAGGGCTAGATCAATCGCAATTTTTGTCTTTCCCAACCCCTGCTCATGGAATAGCGCAGCGAATTCCAGCCGCTCAATCGCCTGGACAGCTTCAACTTGGTAGGGAAAGGCCGCTTGCTTGGGGCGGCGGTCCGCCTCCTTCCGTACGCGGAGCGTCACGAGCGCAGTTCCGTTTCGAATGGGAGAATTATCGATTCGACGCGTTCTGCCCTCACGGCCAGCTTCGCGTTGCGAACAATAGATCTTGCGGTCCCGGCGAGTGGCCACGGGATAGCGATAACCAGTCTGGGATCAGGCTGAAGGGCCAAGTGCTCCAAATAAGCGTGCAACTGCCGGCGAGAGCGACGCGTCTCCAGATCCCGGTACCACTTTGCTTCCCCAATGATCAAGAAACTGGATGGCACGGTGCGGGCAACGACATCAGGTACGAAGCCTCCGACCGGGAATGGCTTGTTGCCTGGATCTGCTTCCGGACCGTCCCGGAAAATGCAGAGCCCCGGGTGAGCGCCGTGGTGCTCCACCACCCACCGTACAATGCGGTCGACAAGTCGCGCATGCTGCGCGGACTCAGGCATCCTCGTTCCTCGACTCGTGTCCCTCTCGCCGTCGGCCTAAATCGCAGCCTTTTAGACCAATCCCACCTCGTTTACGATCTCCTGCAGGGCTTCGTATGCTTCGAGAAGATGTTGCGCCGTCGGAGAGGTGGGATCGTCCTTCATCTTCCGAACATCCCGGAACTCGATACGGTTGACGGCTTCCGCCAGTGCTCGGCAAAGAGCTGCTAGTGGCACGTCGTGCAACTGCTTCTGCGTATCTGGCCCTTCCACAATCCGTATCGCCTGTTCGATACCATCCTTCAAGAAGACCTCTGTAGCCTTGCGATCGCGCAGAATCTTGGGAAGCCAGCGTACATGAGCCAGCTTATCAATCCGCTCGTCGATGATCCACTGGGCGAAATCGCTAAATGTATGGCCTGAGCGGACAATGGCGTCCTTTACGCCAGATTTCTGTAACTCAACGAACCCGCTGAAACGGCGAAGATCGAAGTCTGCGTCGGATTCCAACAGCGGCCGATAGTAGTGTTCCATGTCCGAGTACGCGTCGAGCAATTCGGTCACGGCGCGCCTGCTGCCGCCACAGAAATCGACCAGTCGGTCCGCGGAGAAGTTTGCGACGTTCCGCAGATACGTCAGGTATTTAGCCTTTGAATAGGGGTCCCATTGCCGCGGACCGACGAGATGAGCTTGTAGCCGGATCGCGTGAACATCCTCCTCCGTGATCTGCTCGTGAACGATCGAAGGAATCCGTTCCCACGGGCCGGGAATCTCCGCAGCAAGGAAGTCCTTATAGAGCGCTACTCTGGTATTCCCCTCAATACAGACAAACTGTCCATCGTCTCTAAGCCGCAAGATCACAGGCTGAACAATCCCGCGGTTGGTGAGAATGGACTGTTTCAGCTTCGAGAACGTAGGACCGCTGTTGCCATCTTCGTCTCCACCCGCACCAAGCGCGAGAAAGATCATCTCCGCGGTGTACGGCGGTTCCTGAGCGTCCAGAAACGCCGCAATCCTGGGGTTTTCCTCGTCGAGTTGAATGGATGCGACAGGCACTTCCTGATACTGACCGCCTGCACGGTCAGGAGCTGGAGCTGTCATCTCTCGTGTACCGGGGGGAGTGCTGTGAGGGAGGGAAACGCGATGGGGTGTCACCGAAAACTGGCGTATCCGTTCGTGAAGCGCAATTCCCACCCGTCCCCGGGAGCGAGTTCTGAGCTTCGCGCATCTGATTGCCCATTCCGGCCGGAATGCAGGTCAGCCGCTGCGGCCACGGCCGCGCCCGCCCCGGCCGTCGTCGCCGCGGGCCATCTTTACCCTCAGCTCGAGGGTGGCTTTCACGACCGCGACATGCGGAGCCTTGACCATGACGGCGATCTGCTGGACATGCTTAGCACCTGCCTTTTCATGTGATTTTCGCGCGCGGAAGCCGCGGCGACGGTCTCCGGGGTATCAGTAAGCAAACTGTCGCGCCCCAGCGTCTTGCCGTCCCTGAAGGTCCGGAAGCCCGGCATAGCCCGAAACCTCGGCGCTTGGTAGGGCATCGCTGGAGGAGCGGCGACAGTTCGCCGATCGACCCATTGCACCGCTCGCGCTGACCCGACCCGATGCTCCACGCGCTCACCCCGGCCGACCTCCCCGAGACCTGGCGCGCGCTCGCCATGCAGCAGCGCAGCCTGGGCGCCGACGCGCAGGCCCGCACCCTCGAATGGTGTGCGGACCAGCTCACCACGGCCATGCTGCAGAAGGCGGACGAGCTCCTGAGCCTGCGCCGTGCAGCCCAGGAATCCGGCTACAGCGTGGACCATCTTAGCCTCCTCTTGCGTGAAGGAAGAATCCCGAATTCCGGACGCAAGGGCAAGCCGCTGATCCGTCGCAAGGACCTCCCGAGAAAAGCGGAGAAAACGAGGGTCAAACCTTGTCTTTCGCCGCTGAGTGGGTATGTTCCGGACAGGCTCTTCCGGGACATCATCCACTCCAAATTGGGAGATGATGATGCCCAAAGCTGAGAAGAAGTGCTGGTCCGAGTCGTTCGGTATGTACGGCTCGACCATCCGCGTAGCAGAGCGGGAGCCCGGCGGGGTTCTCTACCTGCTATGGATTGACAACAAGGGTAAGCGGCAGAAGCGGAGCCTGGGTCATCGGGACCGCAAGCTCGGAAAGAAGCAGGCACTCGAGCTTGCCACCCGCATGGGCGAGATCACTCAGGGCGAGCAGCGGGAGCCCGAACCTGAGCCGCTCACGCTCCGCGAGGGAATCGCGCTCGCGTTCGATCCCGTCCGCGGGATGTACCCGACCGAGTCGAAGCACTCACGCGAATCCAGGAAGCTGGCCGAGCGCGGCGCGGAGATTCTCGGGCACGAGTTGCAGTGGGCCGAGCTCACCCCCGGGAAGATCCAGTACCTGGTCCGGGTGCTCGGGCGCCGCAGCAAGGATGGCCGCGGGGCGCGTACGGCCGAGTACATGTGCGACATGCTCTACGGCGTGGCGAGCTGGCTCCGGCAGGAGGAGTTGATCCCGGAGACGGCCGCACTGCCGAAGCGGAACTGGAAGGTTCGCCTGAAGCAGGAATGGCAGGCGCTGACCGGGGTTCGCGTCGAGCCGAAGCGTCCCAGGCACTCCGTGGACGAGGTGGCGTTGATCTTCGCCGCGCTCCCAGCGGCGGACCCACGGCTGCGGTTGCTGGTGGAACTGGCGGCGGAACTGCGGGCGGGGCAGGCCGTGCGGGCGAAGCGAAGCGATCTGGTGCTGGACGCTGTTGGTGGGTTCGGCCTCGGTCGCTTCATCGTCCACGGGCGGGGGAAGAAGCACGGCGAGGTTGTCGATCTCCACCCCGAGCTTCGCGCGCTCGTGGATGAGGTCCTGTCGGAGGGCTATCTCTCCGTGGCGGAGGCCGCGCTTCGCAGGAAGGAGATCGAGGACTACTACCTCTTTCCCGCGGGGCGGCTGAAGGAAGGGAAGGCGCTGCTCGACTGGGTAACGCGCCAGCCGCTCGGTCCGACGGCGATCCGGGACATGTTCCGGGCGCTCGAAAAGGCGGCGGGTGTGGAGCACCAGGCGGGCCGGTCGTTCTACGGCCTGCGCCGGCAGGCGACGGACCTGGCGCCGGAGTTCGCGCAGGACGCCCGCGTGCTGAACCGGCTGACGGGCCACCTCGACAGCGCGACGCGTGAGCGGGTGTACCAGGACCCGCAGAACGAGATCGTCCGGGCGCGGGCGGCCAAGGCCCGGAGGGAGATGCGCCAGTACCTCGGCAAGGGGCAGGCGGCCTGAGCAAATGTAGCCCAGAATGTAGCCCACCCCCTCCTTGGATGTGAAAAGCCCCGGCAGCGTAACCGCTGCCGGGGCAATCACTTAAACCAGTCGGGACGGCCGGATTTGAACCGGCGACCCCCTGAACCCCATTCAGGTGCGCTACCGGGCTGCGCCACGTCCCGAAACCGGTATCTCCACGCGTCGGCTGACGGCGCGAAGAAGTGCAAATGTAGCGGAACCGGGTGTTTGCGTCAACCCGGCGCCGTCCGCATCGATCCGTCTCGCCGGCACGAGGGCTTCAGCCGCGGGCACGATCTCTGGTGACGAGACGACGGGTTGCGGGAGCGCGGAATCAAGATCTAGCGACTCCCGCTCGATACGATCTCCGCGGCCTCGGCATCCTCCTGCCGACGACCGACGAGTTCTCATGGGAAAGAGAGGGAGGAATGCGTTGGAATCTGCGCTGATCCACTGGCCTTCACCGCAAACGGCGCGGATTGTATGTGTGGGATGCAGATCCTATAGAGCCGTTATTATCTGACGACTGAATGAGCAGCCTTGAATCCAGATCCGCCCGGTCATAACTGCACGATCACAATAAGTGCAAGCAAAATTCCCATTCAGAACGCAACTCATCATCATGAAAAACTAATGTTGTCCGACGCCTTGCGCGTCTTCCGAAAATTGATTTACCTTAACCGCCATCTTTCGAGGAAACATCCTGTTCTTGGGGAGAGATCCCGTTGACCCGGTTCTCGTTCGCCTCGGTTCGTTCCTGCACCCCGGCCAGCCGCGCCGCCCTCGTCGCGCGGGTGGCGGTGGCCGCCTCCATCGTGGGGGTCGCGCCCGCGGCGGAGGCGCAGGACCTGATGGCGATGAACCGGGCGGGGCGCTGGGCCGAGGTGATCCCCGCGGCCGAGGTGCTCCTGCGCGACCCCGCGCTCTCCGCGGAGCGCGCGTGCGAGACCCGGGCGGAGCTGATCCACGCGGCCACCTACGCCGGGCGGGTGGAGAAGGCGCGCGAGGCCATGCGCGCCTTCGACGCCCGCTGCGCTTCCTTCCCGCAGGACGCGTGGTTCCGCCGCGAGGTCCAGGCCCTCGCGGAGCGCCTCGGGTCCGCGCCCGCGGCCGGCATGTCGCGCACGGCGAGCGCGCCCCTCGCGGACGGGGGCGGATGGCGGGCCGGCAATGCCGCCGCGCTGGGGCTCGACACCGCCGCGCTGGCGCGGCACCGCGCGCTGTGCGAGGGCTCCGGCGCCGACGCCTGCCTGGTGGCCTTCCGCGGCCGGATCGTGCAGGAGTGGTACGGCCCGGAGTACCGCTACCCGATGCCCACCATGTCCAGCATGAAGTCGTGGACCGGGCTGCTCGCCGGGCTGCTGGTCGCGGACGGCAGGATCGGGCTGGACGACCCGGTGGCGCGCTGGCTCCCCGAGTGGCGCGCCGGCGCCGGGCGGGGCGTCACCCTCCGCCATCTCCTCACCATGACCGGCGGGCTGCGGCGGCGCTGGGGGCGGGGCCCGGGCGACGAGATGGTGGGCGGCGTCAGCGACAAGAACGCCCTCGTCCTGTCGCTGCCGCTGGAGCGCGCGCCCGGCGAGCGGTGGGAATACAGCAACGAGGGGGCGCAGCTCCTCTCGCCCCTGCTGGAGCGCGCGGCGGGGCGGCCGCTGCGGGAGTACGCCGCCGAGCGCCTCTTCGCGCCGCTGCAGATGGACTCCACCAGCCTGCGCCTGGACGGCGCCGGGCACGCCTGGACGTACGCCGACGCGCGCACCACGCTGCGCGACTTCGCCAAGATCTGCCAGCTGGCGCTGGACGGCGGGCGCTGGAACGGCCGGCAGGTGGTGCCCGAGGCATGGATCCGCGCCTCGCTCACGCCTTCGCCGCGGAACCCGGCGTACGGCTTCCTGTGGTGGCTGGGGACGGATCCCACCGTCTACGCCACCCGCGGCTACCTGGACACCGACTGCGAGGCCTATCCCGAATGGGGCCTGGTCGTCGCCCGCATGCAGGCCCGCCCCCGGCCCGGCGCGCAGCCGTACCGCACCCCCGGCACCACGCGCCTCCTGGCCGAGGTCGTCCGCCACCCTCTTCCCGCGCCCCGGCCATGACCGCCGCCGCACCCGCCGCGCCCCCGCTGACCCTGGCCGCGCGCGCGCTCCGCATCGCCCGCGAGCGGCTGGCGCAGGCGATCGAGCTTCCCGACGGGAGCCTCACCTGGCACCCCGGCTACGGCGTGACCTTCGCGCCGGTGGACGACTCGGGGATGTTCAACGGCCGCGTGGGCGACGCCTTCTTCCTGGCCGCCGTGCACGCCGCCACCGGCCGCGCCGAGATGCGCGACGCCGCGCTCCGCGCCACGGCCCCGCTCCGCGCCCGCATCCGCGCCGCGGGCGGACCCGAGGGGCTGCTGGCGGAGACCGGATACGGGCTGACGGGGACGGGCTCGATGGTCTACGCCCTGGTGCGGATGGCCGGCTTCCTGGGCGAGCCCGCGATGCTGGACGAGGCGCGCACGCTGGCCGCCGTCTTCACCCCCGACGCGATCGCGCGCGACGAGAAGCTGGAGATGTTCTGGGGGACGGCGGGGACGATCCCCGCGCTCTTCGCGCTGGCGGACGCCGACCCCGCCGGCGCGGCCGGGTGGACCGAGCGCGCTGTGTGGTGCGCCGGGCACCTGGCCGCCCATCGCCAGGCGGACCCCGAGACCGGGCTGCGCGCCTGGCCCGGCGCGCGCGGCGAGCTGGAGACCGGGTTCGCGCACGGGAGCAGCGGTGTGGCGCACGCGCTGCTCGAGGTGTTCAGGCGCACCGGCGAGCGGCGCTTCTACGACGCCGCGGTGGAAAGCTTCGCCTTCGAGCGCGCGCTCTTCCGCGAAGACGTGATGGACTGGCCCGACTCGCGGAGCGAGCCGGGGAAGATGATCGGCTCGTGGTGCCACGGCGCGCCCGGGATCGGGCTGAGCCGCCTGGCCGCGCTCGACGGGCTGCGCCCCGACGACGAGCGGGGCGTGGCGGGCGACCTCTTCCTGGCGCTGGAGAAGGCGGGGAAGCGGAAGAAGGGCGGGGTCGACAACCTCTGCTGCGGGCACTTCGGCCGCGTCGACTTCCTCCTCGAGACCGCCCGCCGGCTGGGGAACCCGTCGCTCGAGGCGCAGGCGCGCGCGCTGGCCGAGCAGCGGTTGCGGGCGACCGATCAGCGCGGCTTCCGCCTCCCCGAGCACGACACCGGGGGCGACGAGCACATGCGCACCGGGCTGTGGCAGGGCGCGCCGGGGATCGGCTACGCGCTCCTGCGGCTGGACGACCCGGCGCGCTTCCCCTGTATCCTCCTCCTGGCCTGACCGGGGCGCGCATGGTTCCTCCCCCCACCGGGAGCGGCGCCGCCGCCGACCCGGCGCCCGCCGAGGCGCCGGCGCTCCGCGACGCCTACGGCCAGTTCCGGCGGCTCACGCTGCTGATGCGCCCCTTCTGGCTTCCCCTGCTGCGGGGGATGGGGATGGGGGTGGTGGTGCAGCTGCTGGGGCTGGCCATGCCCTGGACCACCAAGGTGCTGGTGGACCAGGTGTACCCTTCCGGGAACGTGACGCTGCTGAACGTGGCGGTGGGCGCCGCGCTGGCCATCGGCGCCACCAGCCTGCTGCTGAACGGCGTCCAGAACTACTACAACCTCACCGTCAACACCCGCCTCAACAACGCCGCGGGGCTCCTCTTCTTCAACCACCTGCAGCACCTTCCCATGCGCTTCTTCGAGGAGAACCGCGTGGGCGAGCTGATGAGCCGCTTCGGCGACGTACGCCGCGCGCTGCAGAGCGTGGCCCGCGTGTTCCAGACGCTCTTCCTGCAGGGGCTCTACCTCCTCCTCGTCCCCCCCTTCCTCTTCCTGCTGCACTGGAAGCTGGCGGTGGTGGCGCTGGTCAGCATCCCCCTGACCACCGCGGTGATCGCGCTGTCGGGCGGCGCCATGCGCAAGCGCTGGAAGCGCAGCGCCGAGGCCTACGCCGACCTCTCGGCCTTCCAGACCGAGGCGTTCACCCAGATCCGCACCCTCAAGTCCATGGGGCTCGAGGGGCACACCTTCGCCCGCGCCCGCGACAAGCTGACGCGGGCGATGGACGTGGAGCTGCGCGCCGGCGGGCTGGGGCAGATGGTGACCAGCACCAACGGGATCCTGGGCGCGCTGAACACGGCGCTCCTCACCTGGCTGGGGTGGCACTACATCGTCAGCGGGTCGATGACGCTGGGCGACTACATCGCCTTCACCGCCTACAGCGGCTACCTGTACGGCCCCATCAACCAGATGGTGGGCCTCTTCTCCGAGTTCCAGCAGTCGGCGGTCAACCTGGGCCGCATGTTCGAGTACCTCGACGGCGAGCCCGAGCAGGACCCCCAGGGCGCGTACCGGGGCGAGGCCCCGCCCGCCGTGCACACCATCGCCCGGGGCGAGGTGGTGCTGGAGGACGTCGTCTTCGGCTACGCGCCGGAGAAGCGCGCGCTGGACGGGGTGAGCCTGCGGATGGCGCCGGGGACGGTCACGGCCATCGTGGGCCCCAGCGGCTCGGGGAAGACGTCGCTGCTGCGCCTGCTCACGCGGCTGGAGCACGCCGGCGGCGGGCGGATCCTGATCGACGGCGTACCCGTCTCGCGCATCCCCCTGGCCGACCTGCGCCGCCAGGTGTCGGTGGTGTGGCAGGAGTACAGCCTGCTCTCCGGCACGGTGTGGGAGAACCTGACGCTGGGGATGGGCGCCGTGCCTCCCGAGCGGGTGTACCGCGCCTGCCGCCACGCGCAGGCCGACGACTTCATCCGCACCCTCCCCAACGGCTACCGCACCACCGTGGCCGAGGCGGGGATGAGCCTGTCGGGGGGGCAGCGGCAGCGGATCGCCATCGCGCGGGCGCTGGTGCGCGGCGCGCCCATCCTGCTGCTCGACGAGGCCACCGCCAACGTCGACATGGCCACGGAGGCGCGCATCCTGGAGACGCTGGTGCGCGAGTACCGCGACCACACCGTGGTGTTCGTCACCCACCGCATCGCCATGGCGCGCCACGCCGACCAGGTGTGCGTGCTGGAGAACGGCCGCGTGGCCGGGGTGGGGCCGCACGCGGCGCTGCTGCGCGAGTGCGAGGCGTACCAGCGCCTGCACGGCGGCCCGGTCTCCGTTCCCGCGGCGCCGGCGGCGGCGCCCCTCGCGGCGGCGGCCTCGTGAGCCCCGTCGCCCGCCCCCCGCGCGCCCCCGTCGCGCCGCGGGACCCCGCCGTGGAGGCGCGTGAGCGCTTCGCGCGCTTCGCCCCGGGCGTCCGCGCGGCGCGCCCGCCGAGCGCGGCCGAGGCGCGGATCCTGGACGCGTGCGCGGTCCCGCGCACCCTGCGCGAGCACGCCGCCGAGTGCGCGCGGGCGATTCCTCCCGCGCTGCTCGCCGGAGACGGCGGCGCCGTGCCCGCGGGGCGCGCGGCGCTGGAGGCGGCCGCCCTGGAGCGGCTCCGCCGCCTGGCCGGCGAGGGGCACCTGGTGGCCGAGGCGGAGCTCCTCGGCTGGCTGGGCGCGCGGCTCGAGGCGGGCGCCGGCTCATCTCCCGCGCCGCGCATCGGCGCGCTCTGCATCCCCACGCGCAACCGCCCCGGCACCCTCGCGCGCGGGCTGGAGAGCTGGCTCGAGCACGGCGCACGCCACGGGCGGGAAACGGAGGTGGTGGTGCTGGACGACAGCGACTCGGCCGACGCACGCGCGGAGAACCGGCGGACGCTGCGCGCGCTGGCCGGCCGCCATCGCCGCGCCGCCTTCGCCGCCGACCACGCGCGGCGGGGCGCGTACGCGCGCGTCCTCGCGGCCGCCGCCGGCGTGCCGGAGGAGACGGCCCGCTTCGCGCTGCTCGGCGACGCCCGCCTGGGCGCGACCTACGGCGCCACCCGCAACGCGCTCCTCCTGGACGGCGCGGGCGGGCTCTGCCTGCAGGTGGACGACGACACCCTGGCCACCGTCTGCCGCCCGCCCGGCGCCCGCGAGGAGCTGGCGCTCGCCCTCGCGCCCGACCCCAACGAGTACTGGTTCGCCTCCTCGTTCGACGCCGCGCTGGCGGCGGTGGAGGTGGTGGACGAGGACTTCCTGGCCGTCCACGAGCGCCTGCTGGGGAGCACGCCGGGGGAGTGCGCCGCCTCGGGGCGGAGCGGGCCCGCGCGGGTGGGCGTTCCCTGGGACGAGGCGTACCTGGCGCGGGTCTCCGAGCCGGGCGCGCGCGTGGCCGTGAGCTTCGGGGGGATCGTGGGCGACTGCGGGGGGCCGGGGCGCGCCCAGTGGCGGCTGGCGCTGCGCGGCCCCTCGCTGGAGCGCCTCGCCGCCGGCGCGGACGGGTTCGCGGCGCGGCTCCGCGCGCGGCAGCTGGTGAAGTGCACCACCCGCGCCGGCCTGGGCACGGGCGCGTACTGCATGGCGGGGAACATGGGGGTGGACCTGCGCGTCCTCCTCCCCCCGTTCGTCCCCGGCGGGATCGCCGAGGACGCGCTCTTCGGCACCCTGCGCGCGGCGCTCTTCCCCCGGCTGCTGAGCGGCTTCGTTCCTCGCGCCATCGTCCACCGTCCCCATCCTCCCCGTCCCGACCCGGCCCTCCCCGTCCCCCTGTCGACGTACGCCAACGGGGTGACCGGCGCGCTGGTGGCGGAGCATCTCGCCACCGGTCCGGCCGGCGAGGGCGCGGAGGCGCTGGGGATCCTCGGCGCGCATCTCGAGGCGCTCGGCGCGCTCGAGGCGGACGCGTTCGCCGCGCGGGTGCGGGAGGCGATGGGGCGGGCGGCGGCCGCGGCGGTGAGGCAGATGGAAACGCTGCTCGCCGCCACCCGCGGCGCGCCCCCGCATTGGCGCGCCGCCGTGGAGGAGAGCCGCCGCGAGACCGCGACGCTGCTGGAGCGCGAGGACCCGTCGGCCCCCGCCGACCTGCCGGGGAGCGACGATGCGCGGCGCGCGGCCTTCCGGCTCCTGCTGCGCGGCTACGGCCGGGTGCTGCGGAGCTGGCCGGCGCTGGTGGAGGCGGCCGCGGAGCTGCGCGGCCGCGGCGTGCGCCTGGCGGAGCCCGCGTGAGCCGCGGCGTTCCCCCGGTCGGCCGCCTCCGCGCCGCCGATCCCGGCGTGACGGCGTACATGCGCGTCCGCGCGCGGGAGACGGGCGCGCCGCCGCCGGCGACGGAATGGACGCCGCTGGACCAGGTCTCCCCCTACCTGGCGTTCGCGGTGGTGAAGGCGGAGGACCCGCGCTTCTTCCGCCACCGCGGAATCCACTGGCGGTCGGTGGCGGACGCGGCGTGGGGCGCGCTGCGCGGGTGGGGGGCGCGGGGGGCCAGCACCCTCACGCAGCAGCTCGCGCGCAACCTCTACCTCTCTCCCGCCCGCAGCGTGGGGCGCAAGGCGCGCGAGGCGATCCTCGCGCTGCGGATGGAGCGGGCGCTGGACAAGGCGCGCATCCTGGAGCTGTACCTGAACGTGGTGGAGTGGGGCGACGGGACGTGGGGCGTGGCGCAGGCCGCGCGCCGCTGGATGGATCGCCGTCCGGCCGAGCTGGACGCGCACGACGCGGCGCTGCTGGCCGCCCTCCTCCCCGCGCCGCGCCGGGCGCTGGAGGGGAACAACGCCAACCGCGCCTGGTGGGTGCAGCGCTACGTCCTCTTCCAGCTCTATCACGCCGGCCACCTGACGGCGGACGAATGGCGCGCGGGCGTGGCCCGGGCCACTTCGCTCTGCCGGCTGACCCACGCGGGGGTGGCGCTGGACGAGGCCGTGCGGAGGGTGCGCGAGGCGCTCCCCGCACCGGTGCCGGAACGGCGCGGGCTGGAGATGGGGGCGCTCCTGGCCGACGGATTCGGCGTGGACCGCCACGTCCTCTTCCACGAGACAGTGCGCACGTGGGAGCGCCTGCGCCGGCGGCCGTCCGCGCGGGTGCCCGCGCCGTCGGCCTGAGGCCGATGGAGCGCAAACCTCCATCCTGAGGCCCGCGAAGGACGCGCCTATTCGGCCTGCGTGCGCTAAGTAAAGGTGGTTTCGAACCGCAACATGTGAAGTAGACGACGGATTACGGCTGATTGGTACAGGACGCGGTGGAGACTCCCGCGTTACCGGCGTGGGACGCGCCACTCAGGGCCGTCCCCGGCAGGGCCCGGACTTCGCCGGAGCCCCGATCACCCACCTCCTCGGGAGGAAAGACATGCACGCGAAGCTGAACCTGAGTCTCGACGAACTGCGCATCCGTACCTTTACGCCCACCCTGGAAGAGGACGCCCCCGAGGGCGCCGTGCACGCGCTGTGCGGCGACTGCTCGAACTGCTCCGGCTGCACCGGCTGCTCGAACTGTTCGGACTGCAGCAACTGCTCGGACTGCAGCAACTGCTCGGACTGCACCGGCTGCTCGGACTGCACCAACTGCTCGAACTGCACCGAGTGCACCTCGTCGACCTGCTTCATCTTCACGCTGTACTGATCCGCCCCGGCGGGACCCGGGCATGCCTCTCCGCGAGGCATGCCCGGTGCCCCCGCCGGCACGAACGAACCTTTTCGCCGCGGGGCGATGCACGAACGGCTGACACTGACGCTCGAGGCGCTGCGGGTGCGGACCTTCGCCACCACGCCGGCGCCGCACGGCGAGACGGACGACGACGACTGCGGCGAGTGCACCGAGGCCACGCGCTGCACCGACTGGACGCGCTGCACCCGCTGCACCTGGCCCAGCTGCATCGCCACGGAGGACGATGGCCCCGACTGCCTTCCCGGCACCGTTGCCTGACGCGGCGGCGGCGCTCGCCCCGGCGGACCGCGGCGGCGGCCTCGCCCGCCTCTACGCGCCGCTGCCGCGCCCGCGCTGGGCGCGCGGCACCACGGGCCGCGGCGTGCGCGTGGCGGTGATCGACAGCGGGTGGGACCACGCGCTGCGCGTTCCCGGGCTGCGGCTGCGCCCCGGCGTCTCCTTCGCCGGCGGCGCGGGCGCGCCCCCGGCCGACGACGGAGACCGGATCGGGCACGGGACGGCGTGCATCTCCACCCTCTTCCGCGTGGCGCCGGAGGCAGAGATCTGCCCCGTGCGCGTGTTCGGCGACGCCTTCGACACCTCGGTGGCGGCGCTGCGCGCGGCGCTGGAGTGGGCGGTGCGCGAGCGCTTCGACGTGATCAGCCTGAGCCTGTGGACGCCGCGCGCCGACGCGCTCGTCCCCCTCTACGCCGCCTGCGAGGAGGCGCGGCGGTCCGGCGTGGTGATCGTCGCCGCCGCGCCGGACGATCCGCGGACGGAGCACGTCTATCCCGCCGTGTTCGGCAGCGTGCTGAGCGTGGGCGAGGGCCCCTTCGGCGACCCGTTCGACTATGCCTTCCGCCACGGCGCGGCGGTGGAGTGCCTGGCCGCGCCGGGCGACCACGGCGCCGTGCTCTGGCGAGGCGGGCCGCGCGACGGGATGTGGGGCTCCAGCTTCGCCGCGCCGAACGTGGCGGGGATCGCCGCCCTGCTGTGCGAGCGCCACCCCGGCGCGGGGCTCGAGGAGGTGCGCGGCCACCTGGCGCGCCACGCCCGCCCGCTCCCCGCCGACGCGGAGGCCGTGCGCGAGACCCGCCGCGCGGCCGGGCGCACCGCGCACGACGCGGCGCGGCAACCATCTTCTTCTCCGGACCCCCGAGACGCATGACCACGCTCGCGCCCCCGGCGCCCGAAACGCAAACCGACACCGAGCCGCTCGCCGAGGGCGGCGGCCTGTTCCCGCACTTCGTCTGCCGCCTGTCGGGGCTTCCCGTCGACGCGGTCGAGTCGCTGCGCGCGCCGCGCTGCGAGGCGCTGCTCGAGCGGCTCCGCGACGTCGAGCAGGCGCTGGCCGCGGCGCGCGAGCCGGTGTCGGCGCTCCTCTTCGAGGCGGTGCGGGCGGAGGAATCCCCGGAGACCCGCAAGCAGCTGGTGAACCTCCGCCGCGACCTCTTCAACCTCCGTCCCGCCCGCCCGGCGGCGCTGGAGGCGGCGCGAACGGCGCTTTCTCCCGACGCCCAGGCCGGGGTCGAAGCGTTCGCGGCGCGGCTGGACGAGCGCGGCCGGGTACTCGGCGAGCTGCGCGCGCGCTACGCGGAAGAGACGCGCGCCGCGCGGACCCGCTTCCGCGCGCTGCTGGGGGAGGAAGACTTCCAGAAGGGGCTCCTCCTTTCCAGCCCCGCGCTGCACACCGCGCAGGCGCGCTACCTGGAGAGCGACGCCGGCCGGCCCGGGGGGAAGGCGGAGAAGACGGAGCGCGGGCTGCTGCGCTACTTCACCCGCACGGCGATGAAGGCCACCCCGTTCGGCACCCTGTGCGCGATCGTTCCCGGCGAGGTGGTGCCGGCGGCGCCGGGCGAGCGCGGCGCGCGGCTGCGGCTGGGCGGCGACCCGCGGCGCAAGCGCAGCTCCACGCGGCTGAACAAGCAGATCTGCGGGGTGATCACGCGCTGGGTGAAGGCGAACCCCGCGCTGCGGCCCTTCCTGGAGGTCGAGCTGAACCCCACCCTCTCCGACGAGGGCGAGGAGATGGCGTTCCTGGCCGTCCACAGGGAGCGCGAGGTGTTCCAGCGCATCGAGAAGAACCCGGTGCTGGAGCTGGTGGCCGACGAGCTGGCCGCGCGCCCCCGCGTGTCGCTGAGCGAGCTGGCGCGCGCGCTGGCCGCCAGCCCCGCGGTGGACGCCGGCGAGGACGTGGCGCTGGCCTACCTCGAGAAGCTGGCGGAGGCCGGCTTCCTCCGCTTCCGGCTGGGGATCCGCGAGCAGGACGCCGACTGGGACCTCCCGCTCCGCGCCCTGCTCGAGCGCACGGGCGACCCCGGCGCGCTGCGGCTGGCCGCGCTCCTGGGCACGCTGCGCGAGCGGGCCGGGCGGTACGACGCGGCCGGGCCGGAGGAGCGCATCCGTCTCCTCGCCGACACCCGCGCGGAGCTGGAGGAGGCGCGCGCGGCGCTGAAGCTGCGCGGCCCCGGCTTCGCCGCGAACCTTCCCTTCCTGGAAGATTCCACCGCCGACGTCCCCGTCACCCTCGCGCGCACCCCCGAGGTGCGCGCGCTGGAGGAAACGCTGGCCGGGCTGGTGCGGCTGGCGCGCCGGGTGGCGGCCAACCGCGGCGAGCAGGCCGAGATGCGCCACTGGTTCGAGGCGCACTACGGCCCCGACGCCGCGCCGGTCCCGCTCCTGGCCTTCTTCGAGGACTTCAGCCGCGAGCACCTGAAGCCGCACGCCCTCCTCCAGCGCCGCGGCGATCCGGGCGAGCTCCCCGCGGGATACCGCCCTTCCAACCCCTTCGGCCTCCCCTTCATCGACGGGCTGCGCCGCGCCGAGCGCGCGCTGTCGGACCTGGTCTCGGCACGCTGGGCCGCCGCGCCCGGCGCCGAGGAGGTGGCGCTCTCGCGCGGAGACCTCGAGGCGGTGCTGGGCGGCGTTCCCGCGATGAGCCCCGACCCGGCCTCGGCGGCGGCGTTCGCCGAGCTGGTGGGGGCCGACGCGGGAGGAACGGCCCGGCTCATCCTCACCAAGAGCGCGTTCGGGATGGGGTTCGGGAAGTTCTTCTCCCGCTTCCTCCCGCTCTTCCCCGCGCGGGTGCAGCGCGACCTGCAGGAGGCCAACCGCGGCCCGGCCGACGGGTTCATGGCCGAGATCTGCGGCGACGGCAACCACAACGCCAACCTCCATCCCCCACTGGTGGCGCGGGAGATCAGCTATCCCACCGGCGAGAGCGGGGTGGCCGAGGAGCAGGTGCCCTCCACCGACATCGTCGTCGCCCCGCACCCGGCCGATCCGCGCGCGCTCTGCCTGGTGCACGCCCCCACCGGCGAGCGGGTGGTGCCGGTGGACCTGGGGATCGTGAACCCCGGCTCGCGCCCGCCGCTGTACCAGCTCCTCTCGCGCTTCACCCCGCCGGTGGAGCTGTACCTGCGCCTCCCCGAGCATCCCTTCCACCTGGCGGGGATCCTCCGCGACCCCGCGCTGGAGCCCGCCGGGCCCGCCGAGCGCGCCGCGCGCGAGGCGGCGGAGCGCGAGGCGCTGGACCGCTACCTCACCTCCGTCACCCACGCCCCGCGGATCGTCTACGAGGGGTGCATCGTCCTGCGGCGGCGGCAGTGGGTGGTCCCCGCGTCGCTCCTTCCGCGGCAGGGCGCCGACGAGGCGCCGCTCGACTTCTTCCTGCGCGTGGACCGGTGGCGGCGCGAGCACGGCATCCCGCGCGAGGTTTACGCCTCCATCCAGCCGCTTCTCGTGCTCCCGGGCGGGGGTGGGGGGATGGACGAGGTGAACGGGCGCCCGGTGCCGCGCCGGGTGAGCCGCGCCTCGCTCAACCACCGGAAGCCGCAGTACGTCGACTTCGCCAGCCCGCTGCTGGTGGGGCTCTTCGGCCACTTCGCGCCGGACGACGGCGACGCCTACTCGGTGCTGCTCGCGGAGCGCCTCCCCGGGGGGGATGAGCTTCCCGAGTTCGAGGGGCGGCGCTACGCGGCGGAACAGATCATCCAGGTGAACCTGTCCCATGCTCCTGGCGAGTGACCCCGCGCCCCCGGCGCCGTGCGCCCTCTTCCACGCGCCGGGCCACGCGTGGCTCTCGGCGCACCTCTTCGTCCGCGGCAACGTCTACGGGCCCCCGGGCGACCGGGTGATCCTGGAGGTGGTCGACCCGTTCGTCCGCCACTGCCTGGAGCGCGGGTGGATCGCCGGCTTCTTCTTCATCCGCTACGGCGAGCTGGGGCCGCACGTGCGGCTGCGGATGTACGGCGATCCCGGCGTCCTCGCGGGCGAGGTCTCCCCCGCGCTGGAGGCGTGGCTGCAGGACGCGCCCGCGGGCCTGCTGGCGGCGCCGCGCGAGGAGCCCACGGCCGTCACCCGCCCCTCGCGGGCCGAGGCGCTCCGCTGGATCGCGTACGAGCCCGAGGTGGAGCGGTACGGCGGCGATGAGGGGATGATGCTGGCCGAGACGCTCTTCCGCGCATCGAGCGAGGCCTGCATCGAGCTGATGCGCGGCGCCGCGCTGGCCGACCGCTCCGTGCGGCTGGGGCGGGCGCTCCCCGCGCTGGTCGTGTCCCTCGCCCTCTTCGGGGGCGACGCCAGGCGCGCGGCCGAGCTGGCCCGTCTGCATCGCGACTCGTTCGTGGGCGACCCCGAGGTCGGGGGGGACAAGGGTTATGCGGAGGTGTTCGACGCGGGGATGGCGGCGCAGGAAGCGACGGTGCGCGACCGGGTGGAGGCGTTCTGGACGGCCGCGCGCGAGGGCGTCCCCCTTCCCGCGCCGCTGGACGGCTACCTCGACGGGCTCGCGGCCCACCGCGCGCGGCTGCGCGCGGCGGTGGAGGCGGGGCGGCTGGTGCTCGGCGGGAAGAGGGTGGAGACGTGGGACGAGGCGTGCCGCGGGCTCCTTCCCAGCTACGGCCACATGACGTGCAACCGCCTGGGCGTCACCTATCGCGAGGAAGGCTTCCTGCTCCACATGATCGCCCGCGTGCTGGGCGGCGGCGAATCCCCGCGCCCCGCGGCGGTGCGCCCGGCCGGCCTTGCGCGCGTCCCCGCGGACCGGGTGGGCGATGGATACGAGCAGGTGGTGATCCGCGCGGACCTCGAGGCGCCGTACCTCGAGGCGTACCGGCGGGTGCGAGCGCTGGGGGGGATCCTGACCTCCAGCGGGGGGATCCGGGAGCTCCGCGCGGCCGCCGCGCCGGGGCGCAGCCGCACCAGCGTGCACTACACCGGGCGCGCGATCGACCTCTACATCCGCACCGGGATGCAGGGGCCGGACGACCGCTACGCGATCGTCCGCGACGGGGGGACGGACGAGCGTCCGCTCTGGCGGGTGTACTGCGCCGGCGAGCCGCCCGACCCCGCCGACCCGCTCCACGACCCCGCGCTGGTGCGGGAGATGGAGCTGGAGTGCGCGCTCTGGCGGCCGGGGGGGATCGAGACGGTGCGGCGGCGCGGCCGGTGGATCTGCCTGACCGACCTCCTGGCCGAGGCCGGCTGGCACCGCATCCCCGCGCGCGCGGACTGGCGCGACAACTACCTGTCCGTGGAGTGGTGGCACTTCCAGCACCACGGCGGCCTGGTCGCCGGCCACACGCGCTTCGGCGACGAGCTTCTCCGCGCCTGGCCCGCCTCGCGCGTGGCGGAGAGCGGGCTGGCGCTCGACGCCGTCTGGACCGGCCTCTCCTTCGACCCGCCGGAGTGATCGAGAAGAATCATACTGGCTGCCGTAATTGATTGTGCATTCCGATCGGATGTCATTCCGAGCGGCGCCGCTGCTCCGAATCTTCAATCGCGTCGATGCCGGGCGGCGCCCGAGGAATCTGTGGCATGCGTCCAAGCGACAGGCGGCTTGTGGCTCGGGAGCCGGCCACAGATTCCTCAGGCGCCATGACCTGGCATGGAGGATAGGGCGGCGCAGCGCCTTCGGAATGACATTCCCATCCCTTCCTCCAATGCACAGTTGGTCCGGAAATTCGGTATCACATCACACAGCCACAGAGGGCACGGAGATCAAAAGAGAGGCACAGAGGACCGCGATGGGTTCTCTGTGCCTTCGTGATCTCCGTGCCCTCTGTGTGAAAAAACCGGATCGCCGATTATCGAGCGGTATCCGGTGACGCGGCGGGCGGCGGGTCCTGGCGCAGCCAGTGCTCCAGCAGCGCCCGCTGCTCCGCCGTGGGCGCGTCCGCCGGGCGCAGCACCAGGCGCTGCGGCGGGGCGAACTCCACCGGCAGCTGCAGCGTCAGCAGCTCGTCGCGGCGGAAGACGGTGAGGAGCGCGGTGGAGCCGGGCGCCTTCTCCTGCATCCGCATCCCCAGCGACATGGCGTCCACGCGCAGGCCGTCGAGCGCCACGATCTCGTCGCCCGCGCCGACGCCGGCGCGCCACGCCGGGGTCCCCGCCAGCACGTTGCCCACGATCGTCTTCCCGCCCTCGAACTTGAACTGGAAGCCGATCCTGGCCTCGCGCGGGCCCTCCGCGGGCGGCGGCGGCGGAGATCCGGGCGCGGCGGGCGGACGCGGCTGCTCGTGCGCGGGGATCAGCGCCAGGCCCGCCTCCGCCAGCCGCGGCGCGAAGTCCAGCTCCTCGGGCGTGCGCAGCCAGCGGTCGAACAGCGGCTTCAGGTCCACTCCCGCCACCTCCGACGCCACCTCCTCCACCCGCCGCTCCGGGAAGCCCACGTCGGGGCGGCCGGACTCGGCCCACAGCGCGCGCATCACGTCGTCCAGCGAGCGCTGGTTCCCCGTGGCGCGGCGGATCTCCAGGTCCAGCAGCAGCGCCACCAGTCCCCCCTTGTGGTAGTAGGAGATGGTGGCGTTGGGGGAGTTGGCGTCGGGCCGGTAGAACTTGATCCACGCGTCGAAGCTGGCGTCCTCCAGCGGCTGCACCAGACGGCCGGGGATGCCCAGCAGCCGCGTGATCTGCTCCGCCGTCTTCTCCAGGTATCGCTGCGGGGAGATGATCCCGGCGCGGCGCAGGATCAGGTCCGTGTAGTAGGTGGTGATCCCCTCCACCACCCACAGCTCGCGCGTGTAGCTCTCGCGCACGTAGTCGAACGGGCCGAGGACGGCCGGGCGGATGCGCTTGCCGTTCCACGCGTGGAAGAGCTCGTGCGCGACCAGCCCCAGGAAGCTCTCGTACTGCGGCCCGCGGAAGCTCCACCGGTCGGCCACCAGCACGGTGGAGTCGCGGTGCTCCAGCCCCCCCGAGCCGCCGGGAATGAGGTGGAGGATGATGGTGTACGACCGGTACGGCAGCTCGCCGAACAGCGCCTTCTCGGTGCGGACGATCTTCGTGGTGTCGGCCACCAGCCGCTGCGGATCGTAGTTGCCGCGCCCCCAGATCGCGTAGCGGTGGGGAACGCCGTCGACCTCGAACTCGATCAGCGAGTGCGTGCCGATCTCCAGCGGGCTGTCGGCCAGCTCGTCGTAGTGCGCGGCCCGGAAGACGTTCGGCTCCGTCTCCTCCATCGCCGTGGTCGCGCGCCACCCCTGCGGCGCGCGCACCTCCAGCCGCACCTCGTCGCCCTCGCGCCCCTCCAGGTACATGAAGACGGAGGGGCCGTTGACGAAGCCGTGCGACGCGTCGAGGTGGCTGGTGCGGACGGAGAGCTCGTCGGCGTGGACGAGGTACCGCGCGCGGAGCCGGCCGTCCGACGGCGCGGCGACCTCCCAGGTGTTCTTGTCGGCCTTGCGCGAGGCCAGGAGGTTCCCCGCGCCGTCGGCCGCGGCGAAGGTCACCACGTTGCGCGGGAACTCGCGGATCAGGTACGAGCCGGGCGTCCACGACGGCATCACCAGCCGGGCGGGCGCCGTCACGCCGTCGGCCTCGACGTCGACCAGGAAGTGGTGCGACTGCGGCTCGGCTAGGGTAAGCCGGTAGATGACGCGCGGCATCAGCGGCGGCCGCGGCGGCGCAGCTTCGACTTCTTCTTCCGCCCCCGCCACACCAGCGTGGCCGCCGCGCCCGCGGCGATCCCCGTGACGATGGCGGCGGGGTTGAAGAAGCGCGTCGCGCCCGACTCCTTGAGGATGTTCCCCGCCATGAACAGCACGTTGGCCGGGCGCTCGGCCAGCCGGCGCATCAGGTACGGGTACCAGCTGTCGCCGAAGGGAACGTAGACGCGGACGTTGTACCCCTCCTCGCGCAGCCGCGTCTGCAGGTCGCGGCGCACGCCGTACAGCATCTGGAACTCGAAGCTCTCCTTGGGGATCCCCTGCTCGAACACGAACTGGCGGGCGTGCTCGATGATGGCCTCGTCGTGGGTGGCGATGGCCGGATACTTCCCCGCCTCGAGCAGGCGCTCCATCTCCTCCACGAACGCGCGGTCCACGTCGGCCTTGTCGGGGAAGGCCACCTCGTCGGGCTCCTTGTACGCGCCCTTCACCAGGCGGACGCGCGAGCCGAGCTCGATCAGCCGCTCCAGGTCGTCGGGCGTGCGGCGGAGGTAGCTCTGCAGCACCGTTCCCGTGTTGTGGAAGCCGTCCTCCCACAGCGCCTCGACCAGCGACACGGTGCGCTCGGTGTAGTCGCTGCTCTCCATGTCCAGCCGCACGAAGACCTCGCCGTCGCCGTCGCCCAGCTCGCGGGCGCGCTGCAGCACCATCTCCACGTTCGTCCTGCAGAACTCTGGGTCGAGGTCGAGGCCCAGCTGCGTGGGCTTGACCGAGACGTTGGCCTCGATCCCGGTGCGCTCGATCGTCTCCAGAATGCGGACGATCATGGCGGTGGCGGCCTCGGCCTCCTCGCGCGAGTTCACGCTCTCGCCCAGGAAGTCCAGCGACACGGCCAGCCCGGCGCGGTTCAGCGCGCGCGCGGCCTGCACCGCGTCTTCCAGCGTGTCGCCGGCCACGAAGCGCATGGCCAGGCTGCGCGAGATGGGCGCGCGGGTGATCACGCTCTTGGCGGCCGAGCTTTCGCTGAGCAGGAGAAGGCTTTCCTTGAGCATCTGCCTCTGGCTTCGGGTGTGTCCGGGGAGACGGCGGTGCGGCTCAGCCCTCGTCGTCGGCGCGGGCGCGGATGGTCGCGTCGAGCACCTCGCGCACGCGGGCCAGCGGGAGCGCCTCGAGCGCGGCGCGGGCCTCGTCCTCGCTGGCGGCGGTGGCCAGGTCGTCCGTCTCCAGGTGGCCCATGATGGCCGTGCCGGTCTGCGCCCAGCGGATGAAGACGAGGTACGCGCTGTACGGCGCCGCGGGGTCGCCGCTCTCGTCGGTCTCCACCGCGGCGGTGTACGGCTCGCCGTCGCACCCCTCGAAGGCGGCGGCGCGGCCGTGCACCGCCTGGTAGCCGCCCAGCGTCTCGTCGGTGACGTCCGGCGGGGTGACGGGGTTCAGCCGGTCTTCCGCGCTGGCGTACTTCATGGGCGGGCAAAGTACCGGGGGATGGGGATGTACGAAAGTACGGGGTTGCGCGATGGACCGGGGACGGAAGAAGCGGGCCGGGCGGGGGATGAGCGCCGGCGCGCGTCGCGGGCGTGGCACCACGGATGGGGTGGATCGGGGGAGAGAGGTTGTTCGCGCGGAGGGTGGCGGCTACCGTTCCGCCACTCACCGCCTTCCACCGACCCCTCTCCGCCCCCTTCCGATGCGCCGCCTGATCCTGCTCGCCGTGTTTCTCGCCGCGTGCGACCTCCCTCCCGATCCACGGAAGGACCCGCCGGACCCCAAGGCCGTGTTCACCCTGGTGTCGGTGGATGGACGGCCGGTGCCGATCCGATGCGACTGGACTTCGGCGCGCTGGGTGCTGGGCGGCAACGGTGCGTGGACGATGCGCGAGCGGTTCGTACTGTGCGACGGCGCGGAGCGCATGCTCGCAGACGGAGGCTGGGTGGGAAAGTACCGATGGGCGGGCGACAGCCTGGTGGTGCGCACCTGGCCGGCGTGGTTCAGCCGCAGCCGGCCGTTCGGCGGCTCCGCGAGGCTGCGCGGCGACACGCTGGTCACCCGCGGGATGTTCACCTCCGCCGAGCTGCGCTGGGTGCGCACCGGCCCGTAGCCGCGGGAGCTCCCGGCTCCAGCCTATCGGCGGTGACGTCCGGCGGGGCGCACATCTCCCCAGCCCTCACTTCCAACCATGGGAGATGAGGGAAGAAACTCAGCGCGCGGAGGAGCTTCGGTGCGACCGGGACGCATCCTGCCCGCCACGGGTGGCCCCCACCCCCGCTGCGCAGGGGAGGGGAGAACTGCAACCAACCTCCGCGCTGAGTTGCAGTTCACCTCTCCTGCTGTCGGGAGAGGTCGAAAAAATGGAGAGTCGAGACGGCTGTTACGTCTCGGCTCTCCATTTTTTCGGGTGAGGGGTCCCGGCTGCGGTGGCGCAGATGTTTGTCACCCCACGTGGTACATCCGCGCCCGCTCGCCGTAGCGGTCCTCCAGCACGCGGCGGAGCTGGGGGTGGCGCTCCAACTCGGGGTCGGCGTCGACGATGCGGCGGGCCTCGATCTGCGCGCGGCCGAGGAGCGACATGTCCTTTTCCAGGTCGGCGAAGCGGAAGTCCGGCAGCCCCGTCTGCCGGGAGCCGAACAGGTCGCCGTAGCCGCGCTGGCGCATGTCGTACTCGGCGATGCGGAAGCCATCCTCCGTCCCCGCGAACATCTTCAGCCGCTCGCGCGCCTCTGCGCCGTTCGCCAGCAGGATGCAGTAGCTCTCCTCCGCGCCGCGCCCGACCCGTCCCCGCAGCTGGTGCAGTTGGCTCAGCCCGAAGCGCTCGGCGTGCTCCACCACCATCACCGTGGCGTTGGGCACGTCGATCCCCACCTCGATCACCGTGGTGGAGACGAGCACGTCCACCTCGCCCGCGGCGAAGGCGCGCATCACCTGGTCCTTCTCGTCCCCGTGCATCTGCCCGTGGATGAGGGCGACGCGGAGGTCGGGGTAGACCTCGGTCTTCAACCGCTCGTATTCCTCGGTGGCGGACTTGAGGTCGACCTTCTCGGACTCCTCCACGAGGGGATAGACGAAGTACGCCTGGCGGCCCTTGGCGACTTCCTCGCGGACGAAGCCGAGCACCTTGGGGCGCGCGGACTCGAAGCGCAGCGCGGTGCGCACCGGGCGGCGGCCGGGCGGGCGCTCGTCGAGCACGGAGACGTCCAGGTCGCCGTACAGCGTCAGCGCCAGCGAGCGGGGGATGGGGGTGGCGCTCATCACCAGCATGTCGGCCTGCGTTCCCATCTCCGCCAGGGCGAGACGCTGCTTCACCCCGAAGCGGTGCTGCTCGTCGACGACGACGAGGCCCAGGCGGTCGAAGGCGACGCTCTCCTGGATCAGCGCGTGCGTGCCCACCGCGATCCCCGCGCCGCCGCTGGCGATGCGGTAGCCGGCCTCGCGCCGCTGCTTCGCGCCCATCCGCCCGGTGAGGAGGGTGACGCCGACGGGGAGGCCGTCCAGCAGCTTCGTGAGCGTGCGCGCGTGCTGCTCGGCCAGGATCTCGGTGGGCGCCATCATCGCCGCCTGGTAGCCGTTCTCCACCGCGCGCAGCATGGCGAAGAGCGCCACCACCGTCTTCCCCGAGCCCACGTCGCCCTGCAGCAGCCGGTTCATCCGCCGGGTCGACGCCATGTCCTCGCCGATCTCCTTCAGCACCTTCTTCTGCGCCTCGGTCAGCGTGAAGGGGAGCTGGCGATGGAAGGGGCGCACGAGGAAGTCCTTGCGCTCGAAGGCGATCCCCTTGCGCTGCGCGACCGTGCGGTGGCGGGTGCGGGCGTGCAGCAGCTGGAGGAAGAAGAGCTCCTCGAACGCCAGCCGCCGGCGCCCCATCTCCGCCTCCTGCAGCGAGGTGGGGCGGTGCACGTGGTCGAGCGCCTTCCACAGCGGCTCGATCTCCAGGCGCTTCATCACGTCGGCGGGGATGGGGTCGTCCTCCTCGCGCACGCGGCGCAGCAGCTCGTCCAGATTGTCGTGGATGAGCTTGCGCACCTGCCGGTAGGTGAGCCCTTCCGTGGCCGGATAGACGGGGAAGATGGCGCCCGATTCCTCGGCCGAGCTGTCTCCCTCGCTGGCGACGACGGTGAACTCGCGCGGCTGCATCTGCCGGCCGTGGAAGAACTTCACCGGGCCGGAAAGGAGGAGGAGGTCGCCCTTGCGGATCACGCGCTCGAGGTACGGCTGCCCGGGCCACGCGCACTCGATCATCCCGGTGTCGTCCCTGATCACCGCCTGGAAGATGCGCAGCCCGCGGCGTGTGGGGAGCACGCCGGCGGAGACGACGCGGCCGATGATGGTTGCGTCGAGCCCCGGCGCCAGCGCGCTGATGCGGGTGATGGTGGACGCGTCCTCGTAGCGGTGCGGCGCGTGGTACAGCACGTCGCGCGCGGTCAGCAGCCCCAGCTTCTGCAGCAGCGGGGCACGGCCCGGCCCCACCCCCTTCAGGAACTGCACGGGGCGGTCGAGCGACGAGATCGCGGGCTGGTGCGTGGTGCTGCCGTACGTCACGGGTTGCGTGGTGATGATGCTGCTGGGCGATTGGTTCCAGGCGCCGCGCGGAGGCCCTCTCCCTGGCGCTTCGCGCCTGTCCCTCCCCCAAAACCGACTGGGGGAGGGACGGGCTCGCTTCGCTCGTGACGCGCGGGGACGAGATGCCCGCGCGACAGGCCTGTCATTCCGAGCGGAGCCGCCGCGCCGTCCTCGCGTCGACGCGGACGCTCGGCGGCTCCCGGGGAATCTATGGACAGTCGCCGCGCGAGGCTCCGCTTCACGCGCGAATGGCCGCTGCCGGTAATGTCGGGATGCTGGGGAAGGATTACAACTGGGGCGGCGAGAGGTTCACGCGGTGGTGAGCGGTTGCCGGCGCGGCCACGGCTGCGTTGTGAAATCCCGGCGCGGATGCCTTAGTAGAGGGAGCCTTGCTGGTGCTGCGCGCCTCACCCCCGGCACGAGAGATCGCAATGAAGCCGACCCGCATCGCCTGCCTGCTCGCCGCTCCAATGCTCCTCGCCGCACCGCGGGGCGATGCCCATCCCGCCGCGGTGCAGCGGCCCGGGACCATCTGTCCGGATCCCGCCCATCCGTGCGGCGGCTTCCAGGCGCACGACCTCACCTTCGTGCCGCCGCGGGACGGCATCCCCCGCGACGAGTTCCGCTCCGAGCCGTTCTACGCCGTGATCCTGCGCAGCGGCGCGCGCTGCTCGATCCCGGAGCGCGAGCGGCTGGCCGTCCAGGCGCTGTTCCCCCGCCGCAAGGTGTTCTCGCACCGCTTCTTCTGCGACGAGATCGTCGAGAACAACATCACCTACACGAACGTGGACGAGAACCTGGCGTTCCTGGCGGTCTATGCCGGGAAGACGCGCGAGGAGGCCGCGGCCTTCCTGCGCTCGGTCAACGCGATGCGCCGCTTCCCCGGCGCGAACTTGCGGAGGATGCAGGCGGTGCTGGTGTACGACTGATATGAGATGGGCGGGGAGAAGGCGGGAGGAAGAATCGTCAGGCGTTCGAGTCGCCGGTGAGGTTGCGGGACATGATCAGGAGATCGTCGCGCGCGTGCCAGCCGATCCGCCGCCAGAACGCCTGCCCCGCTTGGTTGTGGTGATAGACCATCAGGTGGCACTTGGCGATGCCATCGCCGCGGAGGCCGGCGAGGCAGCGCTCCACCAGCGCCGCCCCGATCCCCCGGCGCCGGTGCGACGCGGCGACGGCCAGGTGGTGCAGATACCCCCGTCTCCCGTCGTGGCCGCACAGCACCGCGCCCACCATCCGCCCGTCCTCGCGCGCGACGATGCTGAGGCCGGGGTTGCGGGCCAGGTACCGCGCCAGCTCTCCCGGCTCGTCCGCGCCGCGTAGCCCGACGCCCTCCGACGCGCTCCACAGCGCGAGCGCCTCGGGGATGTCGTCCGCCGTCATCGGCGCGTATCGGGTCATCGCGGACGGGATTCCGGTGGCGGGATGTGGATCACCCGTCGGCGTCGGCCAGATCCTTCGGCCGCGCCAGGTGCTTTCGTGGACGCGGCTCGCGTGCGGCGCGGCCTCAGGATGACATCCTACTGGGCACTGGGCACTGGGCACTGGGAACTCAGCACTCAAGCCCCCAGCACTTCCTCCGCGAACTCCTTCACCTCGAAGGGAAGGAGGTCGTCCATGGTCTCGCCGACGCCGACGAACTTCACGGGGATGTCGAACTCCTCCTTCAGCGCCACCACGATCCCGCCCTTGGCCGTGCCGTCGAGCTTGGTGAGGATGATGCCGGTGAGCGGCAGCGTCTGCTGGAAGGTGCGGATCTGCGCCATACCGTTCTGGCCCACGGTGGCGTCGAGCACGATCAGCGTCTCGTGCGGCGCGCCCTCCAGCTTCTTGCCGATCACGCGGTGCACCTTCTCCAACTCCTTCATCAGGTCGCCCTGCGTGTGCAGCCGGCCGGCGGTGTCGATGATCACCACGTCGGCGCCGGTGGCCTGCGCCTGCTCGATGGCGTCGAACGCCACGGCGGCGGGGTCGCGGCCGGGCTCGGCGTCCACGAAGTCGGCGCCTACGCGGTCGGCCCAGCGCTTGAGCTGCTCGATGGCGCCCGCGCGGAAGGTGTCGCCCGCCGCCAGCAGCACCTTGCGCCCCTGCCGCTGCAGCCGGTGCGCCAGCTTGGCGATGGACGTCGTCTTCCCCACGCCGTTGACCCCGACCACCAGGAAGACGGTGGGGCCCGCGTCGTAGTCGAAGCGCAGCGCCGTGTCGGAGCGGCCGGCGGAGAGGATCTGCGTGATCTCGTCCTTCACCGCGCGCTCGAAGTCCTGCTGCGACCGGGCCACGCCGCGCTGCGCCAGCGTCTCGACCACCTGCACCAGCCGCAGCGTGGCGGGGACGCCGAAGTCGGCGGCGATCAGCGTCTCTTCCAGCCGCTCCAGCGACCCGTCGTCCATCCCCTTGACGAGCACCGACACGTCGGTGAGCGCCACGTCGACGATGCGGTCCCAGAGCGACTTCCTACCTTCTTCCCTGCGGCGAAACAGGCGCGCCATCTTCCAATCCCCAATGCTATTCTGCGGATGCGAAAACGCCCCTCGCGGGGCGGGCGCACAATCTACAACGCACGGTGGCGATGCACACTCTCTTCAGGGTAAGAGCGTCGACATGTCTGGTGCGTACGCTACTTCCGATGTAGCTTCGAGCTCCTGGGAAAGGGGAAGATGAAGAACGAGATCGAGGACTTCGTGGACGAGGGCGAGGAGCTGATCGCCGAGGTACGCGCGGCTCGCCACCGGATCTCCGAGCGCTTCGGACACGATCCGTACAAGCTCGTCGCGTACTACATGGAGCGGCAGAAGGCGCACGCCGAGCGGTTGATTCGCGCGCCGGAAGATGCTCGGACGGCGATATCCGCCGGGTAGAGCGTCAACTCGTGCGTCCTGTAGATCGCCCCCGCCCGGGATGCCCGGGCGGGGGCGATTTCGTGGTCTGCGCGCCGGCCCCTAGCAGCGGGGGAAGAAGGTATCGCAGCCCGTCTGGGTGCACGTGCAGGTGCCGAAGCAGGTGTCGTTCGGCGTCTGGCACTGGGGCTTCGAAACGCCGCAGTCCGGGTAGCCGGTGCACCATTCGGACTCGATGGTGTCGTTGCCGCGCACGGTGCCGACCCGGCCGTGCGCGTCGCCCGTCGCGAACGAATCCACCTTCAGGGTGTCGATCTTCAGCGCCAGCTTGGCCATGAGTTCCTCCGGTGAGGGAAGTGACTGTCACGATCGCGTGGCGGCATCCCGGTCAGCAGTTGGGCGCGATGGTATCGCAGTTCTCGGTGCAGCCGCAGGTGCCGTAGCAGGTGCGGCGGGGCGTCTGGCAGCCGTGCTGCGAGACGCCGCAGTCCGGGTACCCGGTGCACCATTCCGTCTCCACCGTGTCGTTGCCGCGCACGGTGCCGACCCGGCCGTGCGCGTTCCCGGTGTCGAACGAGTCGACGCTCAGGTTGTCCAGTTTTAGTCCCAGCTTCCGCATCGTTGCCTCCTTGTGGGAGAGACGGTCGAAGAGCGTACACGGCTGCAAAGTCGGTGCCGCGCCTAATGCGTCTTCAAGATTACAGATGTATACAGGTTAGGCGACGAAACAGCTGGCGCTCGGAAGATACGGGCAGATGTGGGGTGCCAACGGCGAGGAGGATGGCTAGGGAGCAGTTCCGCGTAGTTCTCCGCGCCCTCCGCGTCTCCGCGTGAGGCCTGTCCGTCTTCGTTCAGCGCGGATGCGTCGGCAACGCGCACACGAGCTCGATCACCAGCCGCTGCCGAGCTTCACCTCGAGGCCGGCGTAGATGGAGCGGCCGGGGCCCGGCTCGTAGTAGCGGCCGCGCGCGGCGTTGATGACGACGGAGGTGTTGTACTCCACGCCGAAGAGGTTGGTGACGCCGACGTTCGGCGACAGGCGGACGCGGCCCAGGCGCAGCTCCGACCATCCGCCGCGCAGGTCCACGGTGGTGTACGCGGGAGATGCGAGCGCGCCGGTGGAATCCGTGTCGGCCACGGGGGTGCGGCTCTCGTGGCGCACGTCCACGCCTGCGAACGGCCCCGCCGCGCGCGACCAGAACACCGTGCCCTCCACCCGGTGCGGCGCGATGCCCGGGACGCGGTTGCCGCTCAGGTCGGTGCCGCCGAGCACGTACGTGCCGAAGCGCGCGTCCGTGTACGTGTACGCCGCGCGGAGCGTGAGCCCGGCCACCGGCTCGACGCCCGCGCTGGCCTCGATGCCGCGGTGCACGGCGCGGCCGGCGTTGCGGTAGAACTGGCGCCCGGGAAAGCCGTCGACCTCGAACGGGATCAGCGCGTCGCGGATGCGGGCGCGGTAGGCGGCCAGCTCGCCCCAGGCCGCGCCGCGGCGCGCGCGGGCGCCCGCCTCGAGGGACGCGGTGCGCTCGGGCCGCAGGTCGGGGTTGAAGCCGCCGGCGCCGCTGGGGCGGTTGGCCAGCTCCGTCGTGGTCGGCGTCTGGAAGGCGGTGGCCACGTTGCCGTAGAACGCCAGCCACGGCGCGGCCTGCACGCTCACGCCGAGCGTCGGGCTCCACGCGCCCAGGGTGCGCGCCCCGGAGTCGTCGGGGTCGCCGGTAGTGACAAGACGGTCGCGCACGGAGAAGCGGAAGCGGTCGTAGCGCACAGCGCCCAGCACCGTCGCCGGCCCCGCGTCGGCAGAGAGGGCGGCGAAGGCGGCGGCGGAGGTCACGCGCTCCACCTGGTCCAACAGGAGTGCGCCGCGCGCGCCCTGCAGGTTCTCGTGGTTCTGGCGGTGGTCGCGCTGCAGCTCCCACTCGCCGCCGAGCGTCCAGTGCACCACGTCGGCGCCGGTCCACAGCGCGCGCGCCCCGCCCGCCGCGCGGTCCAGGTCGATGAAGCGCACGGGGATGGGATTGTCGAGCGAGCGCGCCAGGCCGTAGCCGGTGACCTCGATCGAGCCGGCGCCGAGCGCGTGCTCCCAGGTGAGCCCGAGCTGCCCCTGGTGCCCCTCCTCGCCCGCCTTCTGGGTGACGTTGGTGGCGACGGCGGCGGTGCGGTCCACGCGCAGGAGCGAGTCGGAGAGCGCGCCGGGGTTCTGCGCGTCGTAGTGCACCGCGGTGAAGGCCAGCCGCAGCGCGTCCGCCCCGCGGTGCAGGCCCAGGTTGAGCCCCACCTGCGAGTTGTCCGCCGACTGGTGCTCGCGGTAGCCGCCGTACTTCAGGCGGGTGACGCTCAGGCGGTACGCGGCGGGCCCCGTCGTTCCCCCCGCCCAGCTCTGCAGCCGCAGCAGCCCGTCGGCGCCGGCGCTGGCGCGGTACTCGGAGCCGAGGGGGACGGGCGGCGGCGGGAGCGTGGAGAGGCGGACCACGCCGCCCGACGCGTTGCCGTACAGCGCGCTGGCGGGCCCGCGGATCACCTCCGCGCGGCCGATGGAGCCGACGTCGACGTGGTTGAGCGTGGTCTGCCCGTCCGGCATGGTCGCGGGGAGGCCGTCGACCAGCACGCGCACGCCGCGCACGCCGAACTGCGCCCGCGCGCCCAGCCCGCGCACCGCGATGCGCTCGCCCAGCGCGTAGTTGAAGCGGTTCTCCACCTGCACGCCGGGGATGCCGGCCAGCGGCTCGTTCAGCGCCAGCGCCGGCTTCGCGCGCCGCTGCTCCTCGCCGCCGGCGACCGAGACGGCGAAGGGCGCGCGCAGCGGCGGTACCGGCGTGCGCAGCACGCGAACGGAGAGCGTGTCGATGGCGTAGCGCCGCGCGGTGTCCGCCAACGCGTCCTGCTGCGCCGCGGCGGCGGACGCGCCCGCGGCCGCCAGCGCCAGCGCGGCGGCGATGGAGCGAAGGGTGATGACCGGCATCAGGGATGGACGTCGGGCGTGATCAGGAGACCCGCTCGCGCGCCGGAGCACGCAAAAGCCGCGCGAGCTGGACACCACTGGGGGAGGCTGTCGGGGAGGGGCGAATGAATTCGCTGCAACAACCACACGAAGTCCCCCTGCGGGGACTACGGGCTTCGGCGCTGTCCAAGCCGCGGCGCTCGGTCCCGACAATCGTGCGAAGCCAGTCGCGAGCACCAACATCCCGGACCAACGAGAGCATGTAGTCCGCGAAGGCGGACTTCGTGTGGTTGTTGCCGCGGTGTAACCGTTCAGGGGCCATGCGCGAAAGTTGTGGACTTCGTTCATGTTGGCCACTACATATTGTGGCTCATGAGCATAGTCGAGCAACTCGAGGCCAGCGGCGAGGTACTCTCGCCATCGTTGCGTGCTGCCGTGGAGCAGCAGGAGAGGCTCATCGCCGCCCTGCAGGAGCGCGTGCGGGAGCTGGAGGCGCGCCTGGCGCAGAACTCGACCAACTCGTCGAAGCCACCGTCGTCGGATCCTCCGGGCCTCGTCCGGCCGGGAAAGAAGCCGAAGGGAAGGAGGCGTGGCGGCCAGCCGGGGCACCGGGGCCACCACCGCATGCTTCTCCCACCGGAGCGGGTGGGCGAGGTGGTGCAGCACGCGCCGGAGGCGTGCGAGCACTGCGGGCATTCGCTGGCGGGTGCGGAGGAAGCGCTTCCGGCGCAGGTGCACCAGACGGTGGAGCTTCCGCCGATCCACGCCGAGGTGACGGAGCACCGGCTGAGGTGCCTGCGCTGCCCGAAGTGCTCGGGGCTGACCCGCGCGCCGTTGCCGTCGGGCGGCAAACACTTCGGCCCGCGGCTGACCGCGCTGGCAGGCGTGCTGGCCGGGCATTACCGGATGAGCCGCCGCTCGGTGCAGGACCTGGTGGGCCGGCTGCTGGATGTGCCGGCGCCGTCGCTGGGGAGCACGGAAGCCTGCACGCAGGAGACGAGCGCCGCGCTGGAAGCGGCGTACCGGGTGGTGCAGACCGAGGTGAGGGCGAGCTGGCGGGCAGGCGTCGACGAGACGCCGTGGAAGCTGTGCGGCAGGAAGATGTGGCTGTGGGTGGGCGTGGCCGACCGGGCGACGGCGTTCCACATCGGGCGCAGCCGGGGAAAGGAGGAGCTGAAGGAGTTCCTGGGCGACTTCGCGGGAATCGTCAGCAGCGACCGCTGGTGCTCCTACCAGGCCTGCGCGAAACGGCAGCTCTGCTGGGCGCACCTGATCCGGAACTTCCGGAAGCTCGCGCTGCGGGGCGGCATGGCGGCGGAGTTCGCGGCCGAGGGCGAGAAGATCTGCGACCGGGTCTTCGAGCGCTGGCGAAGCCACCAGGAAGGAACGCTGGCGCGGGACGAGCTGAAACGCGGGATGGCCCGCATCCGGGCGTCCTTCCGGCGTCTGGTCGAAGGCGGCGCGAAATCGATCAACAACCGGGTCGCACGCATGTGCCGCAACCTGCTGAAGCTGTGGGAATCGCTGTGGACCTTCCTCGACGAGCCGGTCGAGCCGACCAACAACGCGGCCGAGCGCGCGCTGCGGAAGGCCGTGCTGTGGCGCAAGAGCAGCTTCGGCAGCCAGAGCGAAGCCGGGCTGCGCTACGCCGAGCGCATCCTCTCGATCAGCGCGACCTGTCAGCAACAAGGAATTCATCCGCTCGACTTTGTAGCTCGCTCCATCGCAGCCCTGCGTGCTGGCACCCCCGCGCCCACGATTCTGCCGACCAACTGAACGGTTACATCGCGGCAACAACCACACGAAGTCCGCCTTCGCGGACTACCGGCTCTGGTGAGGACGCGACAGCGGCGCTCGCAACGAGCATCCATTGCGTGCCCCGAGCGCCGCCGTCTCGTCGGCACCGAAGGCAGTAGTCCCCGAAGGGGGACTTCGTGTGGTTGTTGCTGCGAATTTATTCGCCCCCTTCTTCCCCCCAATTCTTTCCCCTAATCACCCCTCCACCAGCCACACGACGTGGTTGATCTCGGGGGCGATCAACTTCTCCCAGGCCAGCTTGACCGCGGCGGGGGAGCCGGGGAGGGAAAAGACGACGCGGCCGCGATGGACGCCCGCCGTGGCGCGCGAGAGCATGGCCGCGGCGCCGACCTGCTCCCAGCTCAGCATCCGGAACAGTTCGCCGAAGCCGGGGAGCGGCTTCTCGATCATCCGCGACAGCACGTCGTAGGTGGTGTCGCGCGGCGCGATCCCCGTTCCGCCGTTGAAGACAATCACGCGCGCGCCACCCGTCACCATCTCCTCCAGCGCGGCGGCGACCAGGTCCGGCTCGTCGCGGATCACGCGGTAGCCCGCGGCTTCGTGCCCCGCGGCGGCGATGGCGTTGCGGAGCCAGCGCCCGTTCGTGTCCGTCTCCTCCGTCCGCGAGTCGCTGACGGTGACGACGGCGATGGGGACGGGTCCCCGCGCATCCGCCGCGCGGTGATGGCGCTCGCTGCTCTCGCTCGTCATCGCCCCTCCCTCTGCTTTGCGGGACCCCGCCGCCGCGCTACATTCGGTGCAACGAACACCCACCATCGCCGATCGTCACCCCGCCCGCCGCGAATGGCCGCGCGGGCGGAACCGGAGCCCGCGAATGAAGCCGTTCTTCCGCGCCGCCGCAAGATCGCCGTCGCCGCGGGTGCGCCGCGTCCGCGCGTGACTACTCCGGCGGCGGACGGGGAGGCGGCGCCCGCGCGGCGCGGGTTCGACTGGAAGAAGATCGTGCTCGTCGCCGCCATCGCCGCGATCGTGGCCGCCTTCTTCCTGCTGGGCGGGCACGAGTACCTGCGGCTGGAGACGCTGAAGGCCAACCGCGCGCGGCTGCTGGAGTTCACGCACGCGCACTACCCGGCGATGCTGGTCGTCGCGTTCGCCGCGTACGTGGTGCTGACGGCGCTCAGCATCCCCGACGCCATCGTGTTCTCGCTGGCGGTGGGGCTGCTGTTCGGGCGCTGGGCGGGCACCGCGCTGGTGGTGGCCGCGGCGACGACGGGGGCCACGCTGGCGTTCCTGGGCGCGCGCTACCTGTTCGCGGACGCGGCGCGCCGACGGATGGGGCCGCGGCTGCAGCGCATCGCCAAAGGGTTCGAGGAGGACGCGTTCGGCTATCTCCTCTTCCTGCGCCTGGTGCCGCTCTTCCCGTTCTGGCTGGTGAACCTGGTGCCGGCGTTCACCCCCGTCACCACGCGCACCTACGTGGCGGCGACGGCCATCGGCATCATCCCGGGCAGCTTCGTGTTCTGCAACCTGGGCGCGCGGCTGGCCACGATCGAGTCGACGCGCGACCTGTTCGACCGGCAGACGCTGCTGGCGCTGGCGCTGCTGGGCATCACCGCGCTGGTCCCCATCGCCTGGAAGAAGATCCGCAACCGACGGACAGGAGCCACCCGATGAGCCCTGTTGGCAACGATCCCCCTGTTGGCCTCGGCGAGACCCCCGCCGGCTTCGACCCGCCCGCCCCGTCGAACCTGGGCCACACCCTCGCCCTCGTCGCCCTGGTCGTGGGGGCGATCGCGTTCCTGATGGTGATGTTCGCCGGCCCCGGCTACCGGCTGGGGTGGTGGGACGTGGGGACGGCGCTGCGCACGATGTTCAAGTACGGGGCGTACCTCGGCATCGCCGCGGCGGTGCTGGCGATCGTCGCGGCGCTGATGGCGCGGCGCGGGCCGGGCCGCGGCGCGCTGGCGCTGGCCGCGCTGGCGCTGCTGCTGGGGGCGGCGGCGTGGTTCTTCCCGTGGAGCTTCCGCCGGCACGCACGCGCGGTGCCGCCCATCCACGACATCACCACCGACTTCGTGAGCCCGCCCGAGCTCACCTATTCGCGGATGATGCGGGACACCAGCGGCGGCAAGCTGAACGCGTGGCAGTACGAGGGAGATTCGATCGCCGCGCAGCAGCGGAAGGCGTATCCCGACGTCCAGCCGGTGATGCTGTCGATGACCCCCGACGAGGCCTACCGCGCGGTGATGCGCGTGGCCAACGACATGGGGTGGGACGTGGTGGTGAACGATCCGCAGGGGCGGCGGCTGGAGGCGGTGGACGAGACGAAGTGGTTCGGCTTCAAGGACGACGTCTCCATCCGCGTCACCCCCGCGTCGGGGATCGCGCGGGTGGACATCCGCTCGGTCAGCCGCATCGGCCGCAGCGACGTGGGGAAGAACGCCGAGCGCATCCGCGCCTTCATCGCCCGGCTGAAGCAGACGTACCGCGCGCAGGTGGCGGATACAGCGTAAAGACAGTGCCCAGTGCCAAGTGCCCAGTGCCCAGTGCCCAGTGGGTTCGTCCCGCGAGCCGGCACCGGCGCGCGGGACGAGTCTTCTACTGGGCACTGGGCACTGGGCACTGAGAACTGGGCACTTTTCCGACATGCACACGCACTACTACGACGCGCACGACCTGCCGCGGTTCGGCGAGATCGGCAAGGACGCACCGGAGCTGGCGGAGAAGTTCTTCGCCTGGTACAACGCGGTGTTCGCCGAGGGGGCGCTGACGGAGCGGGAGAAGAGCCTGATTGCGCTGGCGGTGGCGCACGCGGTGCAGTGCCCGTACTGCATCGACGCGTACAGCCAGGACTGCCTGACCAAGGGCGCCGACACCGAGCAGATGACGGAGGCCGTGCACGTGGCCGCCGCCATCCGCGGCGGCGCGTCCCTTGTGCACGGCATCCAGATGCGCAACCGCGCCGAGGGGTTGGGGATGTAGGAAAAGAAGTCCTGGGTCCTGAGTCCCAAGTCCTGAGTGCTGTGGACCCGGGGCACTTAGGACTCAGGACCCAGGACTTAGGACTATCAGTTTCGATGCCCGCGACCGCGCACCGCGTCCTCCCGACGCTCCACAAACGCCACGCGCCGCTCGCCTCCGCCGCGGAGCAGCGCGCGATGCTGGCGCGCGTGCCCGTGCGTGGGTTCGGGGAGGCGCTGGCCGGCGCGGGGATGCTGCCGCTGCGGGCCACGGGGATCGAGATCCTGCAGCTGAACGTCGGGCGCAAGTGCAACCAGACGTGCCGCCACTGCCACGTCGACGCCGGCCCCGACCGCACCGAGATGATGCCCGACGCGGTGGTCGACCGCTGCCTGGAGATCATCGAGCAGATCGATATCCCCACCGTCGACATCACGGGCGGCGCGCCGGAGCTGCACCGGCGCTGGCGCGAGATCGTCGTCCGCGCGCGCGCCGCGGGGAAGCACGTGATGGACCGCTGCAACCTCACCATCACCCTCCTCCCCAACTACGCGTACCTGCCGGAGTTCTACGCCGGGCACGGCGTGCACGTGGTCGCCAGCCTCCCGCACTACCGCCAGAAGGGCACCGACACCCAGCGCGGCGAGGGCGTGTTCGACGAGTCCATCACCGCGCTGCGGCGGCTGAACGCGTTGGGCTACGGGAAGCCGGGCACCGGGCTGGTGCTGGACCTGGTGACGAACCCCGTGGGCACCTTTCTCCCGGGGAACCAGAAGGCGCTCGAGGCGGAGTGGAAGCGGCAGCTGCTGCGGCTGTATGGCGTGGAGTTCAACGCGCTGTACGCCCTCACCAACATGCCCATCTCCCGCTTCCTAGAGTTCCTGGAGACGTCGGGCCAGCTCGCCGAGTACATGGAGCGCCTGGTGACGGCCTTCAATCCCGCCGCCGCCGCGGGGGTGATGTGCCGCAACACGCTGTCGGTGGGATGGGATGGAACCCTCTACGACTGCGACTTCAACCAGATGCTGGAGATGCCGGTGCACCCCCGCGCCCCGCGCACCGTCTTCGACTTCGACCTGGAGGGGCTCGCGAGCCGTGAGATCGTGCTGGGCCCGCACTGCTTCGGCTGCACCGCCGGCGCCGGCTCCAGCTGCGGCGGCGCCACGGTGACGTGAATTCAGAAGTCACCGCGAGTCTAGACGAAGTAGGCTAGGATATATTATCTATCTTATTAAGATAAATAATTTCACCCATGAGGATGGCCACATGGCCGAGTTGATTCAGATATTACCGCGTGCGCTCGAAGCGGTCGGGTCGCTCCTTCAGGCCGAGGCCGCACCGGCCGCCGTGGTGGTCGTGGGCGGTGCGACGCTGAACCTGCTGGGTCTCGTCGCGCGGACGACGCAGGACGTAGACGTGATCGCCCGCGCGGAGGTGGAGCGGAGCGGCTCGCCGGTCGTGCTGGTACCGCCCGACCCGCTGCCTGAACCCCTCAACCGCGCCATCGCCCGCGTGGCGCGGGATTTCGGCTTGTCGGCGGACTGGATGAACACGGTCGTGGCGCGCCAGTGGAGCCAGGGGCTGCCGCCGTGGATCGGCGAAGACCTGGAGTGGAGGCGGTACGGCGCGCTGCATGTCGGGCTCGCCGGGCGGCGCACGCTGATCGCGCTGAAGCTCTTCGCGGCGGCGGACCAGACGCTGCGCAGCGTCCATGCGCAGGACCTGGTCGCACTCGCACCGTCGGACGCGGAGCTGGGCGAGGCGGCCGCGTGGGTGCTGACGCAGGACGCATCACCCGTCTTCCCGCGGCTCGTTGCCGAGGTGGTGGAGCATGTCCGCGACGCCCGCCGAGATCGCTAGCCGCGCGCGCGAGGCCGCCGTCGCCGTCGCATGGAGGCAATGGGCGGCGCTCGGTGCACCCGTATCCGGTGGCGCCGTTCAGGCGCGGGCGATCGTCGATCCCGAGGCGCTGGTCCTCCTTTCGTGCGTGCTGCGTGATGGCGAACGCCGCCTCGACGACGTGCTTGCGTGGTGGGCGACGGCGGGGGCGCCGTTGATGAGCGTGCAGCGGATCACCACGCTGCGGAAGCAGTTCCCCGTGTCGGCGCACGGGGGGCTCGCCACCTTCGCGCGCGCGGTGGTGGACGGCGGAGATCTGCGCTGGCACAGACTCGCCGCGCAGGCGGAAGGGGAAGACGAGCTGCTCGTGCGCCGAAAACGTGGCGGCGACGTATCGCTCATCTCCGCGCCGGCGCTGATGCTTCGGTTGCGGTCCGCCTTCGGCGTGGGTGTGAAAGCCGATCTCCTGGCGGTGCTGCTGGGGCTCGGCGGGGCTCCGGAAACGGTTCGGACGCTCGCGACCGCGACCGGCTACACCCTTGCCTCCGTGCGGCGGGCGGCGCAGGAGATGACGGCCGCGCGGATCGCATACCGGACGCTCGGCCGCCCCGTCACCTACGCCGCCGATCCACGGGACTGGGAGATCCTGCTGGGGTTCAGGCCCGGCACCTCGCCGCCCGCGTGGCGTTACTTCGCCCAGGTGTTCGCGTTCGTCGCGGCCACGATCGAATGGTCGGACGCCGCGTCGTCGGTCAGCCCGTACATCGCCGCCTCGACGGCACGCGACGTGTTCGATGCGCATCGCGGCGCGTTCGAGCTCAACCGCATCCGCATCCCCGAGCCGTCCGACTACCGCGGCGAGCAGTACCTCGAAGGCTTCGCGGCAGCCGTGGACGCCCTCGCCTCGTGGCTGGACGAAGCCGGGTAAAGCTCACCCCAGCCCCACCATTCGCTCGCTGATCTCCCACAGGCGCCGCGCGGTCTCGTCGCGGGTGGAGGCGAATAGCGAGACCGCGCGCTCGTCGACGAAATACTTCGCCGTGACAGCCGCCACCTCGGGCGAGGCGGCGAGATGGACGGCGGTGGCGGCGCCCTGCTCGGGGGTGCGCATCCAGCGGCGGAACAGGCGGATGGGCGGGAAGCCGTTCAGCAGCAGGTCGGTGGCCACGACGCCGGGATGGAGCGCGTTCGCGGTGACGCCCGTGCCGGCGGCGCGGCGCGCCAGCTCGCGCGTGAACAGCACGTTGGCGCGCTTGGTGTTGCCGTACTGCCGGAAGCCGCGGTAGCGCCGCCGCCGCATCTCCAGGTCGTCCCAGCGCAGGTCGGCCATCTCGTGCGCGTTGGAGCTGACCGTCACCACGCGCGCGGGGGCGCTCGCGACGAGCCGCGGCAGGAGCAGGTTCGTCAGCAGGAACGGCGCGAGGTGGTTCACCGCCCACTGCATCTCGATCCCGTCGTCGCTCAGCCGGCGGCGGCGCGTGTAGACGGCGGCGTTGTTCACCAGCACGTCGATGCGCGGGAACGCCGCCAGCAGCTCGTCCGCCGCGCGCCGCACGTCGGCCTGCCGCGACAGGTCGGCCAGGACGATGCGCGCGTCGCGGCACCCGGCGTCGCGCTCGATCTCGGCGAGCGCCGCGCGGCCGCGCTCGGGGCTGCGAACGACGAGCGCCACCGTGGCTCCGCGCCGCGCCAGCTCTTTCGCCGTGGCCTTGCCGATGCCGCTGCTGGCGCCCGTCACCACGCAGACGCGCCCGCTCATCTCCCCCACGCAGGGCTCCTCATCTCAGGGCCGGGCAAATCGATCCGGGTGAAGATTCGGTGAGTTTCGCCGGATCAGGTGCCGAGCCGGCGATAGATCCTTCGGCCTGCAAGTTCTTGTGCAGAAGCTGATTACGGTCTGGCGGCCTCAGGATGACGTCCAGCCGGCATCGGAGGAATTCACCTGAGCAACGAAGGCGCAAAGCCGGCGAGTCTACCGTCCGAGTCTGCGGCTTCCACGAATCACGAACACGCTGTTTGCGGCGATCACCAGTGCGAGGGCGATGGCGCTGAGGGCGAGGTGGCGCTCGTCCATCCACCAGAGCGCGGCGGCGGCGATCTGCGAGGCGAGCGCGGCGGCTGGCATCCACACCTCCAGCCGTCGCCGGAGCCGCGCGAGCGGGGCGATGGCGACGAGGACGGCGTAGTAGTACGACGTCAACTGCAGCATCAGGGCGATCCACAGCGTGGACAGCCCCGGCGCCGCCCACGTTCGCCGCGCGCGCCTGACGGCGATCACGAACGGCGCGGCGAGCAGCAGCGCCAGCATCCACGCGACCGGCTGCCGCGAGCGCCAGCGCGCCGAGCGCACGTCCTTCCACGGCTGCACGGGATCGGGAAGGCGCTCGTCGCGCAGGTAGCGCAGGCGCCCGGACGCGGGGCCGTGGCCGATGCCGGAGGTCAGCAGCGGGCGCAGCCCCATCTCGTTGGTGAGCGGCGTCCGCTCGTGCAGGCGGATGTGGCGCACGAACGCGGGGTACGCGCCCGGCCCCGCCGCGGCCGCGCCCGCCGCCAGCATCACCACCGCCGCGGCGAGGCCGCCGGCGGCGGTTCGCAGCATCGCGCGGCGCCGGGGGCGGGCGGTGCGCGGATCGAGCAGCATCACCACCCAGCCGATCGCGAGCAGGGCGGGAAAGACGCGCAGGCACGCGGCGACCGCCAGCGACGCGCCCGCCGCCGCGTGCCGTCCGCGGCGGGACAGGGAGACGGCGAGCACGGAGAGGAAGAACCAGTCCTGCCGCAGGAACGCGCCACCCGTCCAGAAGAACGGCGCGAATGCCTGGCATCCCCAGAACACCGCCGCGAGCGACGCCGTCCGCCAGCCGAACGCCCACGCCAGCGCCGCGAACGCGCCGAGCACCAGCAGCGGATCGAGCAGCGCCAGCGCCACCATCCACCCGCTGCTCGCCGGCCGCAGCCCCGCGACCGCGCCGCCGACGGCCGTCCACGGCGGCGGCGGGTTGTAGCCGTGGTCGCGCTGCATCTGCGCCCAGTGCTGCGCGCCCGCGGCCATGCGGAAGAAGACCACATCGCGCCGGAACGCGTTCCACCGCGCGGGGGTGAATCGCCCCGTGCACGCGCCCGGATCCGCCAGCGCGCCAGCGGCGGGGACGAGCACGTTGCCGCGATCCAGGTCGCGGACCAGGAACCCCGGCGCGCGCACCTCCGCCCGCAGGTCGACTGGCGATCCATCCCGCTGTCGAACAGTGCCGGTCTGGTCGAGCGCGACGGCGGCGCAGCGGTACAGGCCGTCGTAGCCCAACTCGCGGAAGTACTTCGATCCCACCACGTAGTGGAACTGGTCCCACACGTGGAAGAAGCCGCGGTACGCGTACAGCGCCCCCGCGTACCACGCGAGCACCGCCGCCGCGACGAGCGCGATCCCCATGCGCCGCGCCGTCCGCCGCGCGACCGGCCGCCCCGCGCGCCGGCGATGCCGCTCCCACGCGAGCATCGCCAGCGCGCCGGCCGCGATCGCCGCCTTCGCCACGTCCGGCCAGATCGCGCTGCGAAACAACCGCCAGTGCAGCGCGGCCACGATCCCCGCGCACGCCATCACCCCCACGGCGAGGAGCGCCGCGAGCAGTGTATCGCGAGGAGGCGTGGAAGCGGGCCGGGTGAGGTTCAAGGGAGATCGGGAGAGGGGAAGATACGTGGCGCCATCACGATAATCGCAGCGCCGATCCGGCGCGAATGCAGGCGATGTGCACGGATGCGGGCGGCTGCAGTCCCGCAGGGACTTCGTGCTCTTGTTGCTGCGAATTCATTCGCCCGTCGAACCCCCGGCGCGGCTCGCCAGGCGTTCAGCCGATCACCAAAACCCCCGCCCCGACTCCGCCGCCGCGCGAAACATCGTTACATTGGAATGGTTTACATCTTCGGGGCGCCGCGCTAACTGTACGTATACGCCCCGACCCGATCCCCAGCCCATCCCATGCGCGCCGAGCACGTCCCGTCTGCCAGCCCCGGCGAGAGTCCGCCGCCCCCGCAGTCCGCGCCGCGCCGCCCGCGCAGCGTCCGCGCCGTTCCGCGCGTCCCCGACGGGCCGCACGCGATCCCGCGCGCGGTGCGCCCGCGCCCCGTGCCGCGCGGCGCCGACCTGGACAACCCGGCGCTGTACTTCAACCGCGAGCTGGGGCTGCTGGACTTCAACTGGCGCGTGCTCGCGCAAGCGCTGGACACGCGCACGCCGCTGCTGGAGCGCGTGCGCTTCCTGGCCATCGCCTCCAGCAACCTGGACGAGTTCTTCCAGAAGCGCGTGGGCGGCCTCAAGGGCCAGCTCGCGGCCGGCGTGCAAGCGCTTTCGACCGACGGACGCACGCCGGCGGAGCAGCTGGAGCTGATCGGCAACGCCGCGCTGGAGATGCACGCGGCGCTCGGCGACACCTGGGAGCAGGTGCTCAAGCCGCTCCTGCGCACCGAGGCCGACGTCGTGGTCTCGCACTACCACGAGCTCGACACGCCGCAGCGGCGCGCGCTCGACGAGCACTTCCGCGAGCAGATCTACCCCGTCCTCACCCCGCTGGCGGTCGACCCCGGGCACCCGTTTCCCTTCATCTCCAACCTGAGCCTGTCGCTGGCGGTGCTGATGCGCCACGCCGCGCGCAGCACCTATCACTTCGCCCGCATCAAGGTCCCCCCCCAGAACGGGCGCTGGCTCCCCGTTCCCCACAGCGAGCACCGCTTCCACTTCGTCCCCGTGGAGCAGGTGATCCAGGCCAACGTGGGCTCGCTGTTCCGGGGGATGGAGATCGTGAACGTCCACCCCTTCCGCGTCACCCGCAGCGCGGCCGTGGACCGGGGAGACGACGAGGCCGAGGACCTGCTGGCGCTGATCAGCGAGGAACTGCGCGAGCGCCGCTTCGCCCCGGTCGTGCGCCTGGAGGTGGACCGGGCGATGCCGCGCGAGGTGCGGCAGCTGCTGGTGCGCGAGCTGGAGCTGGAGGAGCAGGACGTGTACGAGGCGGGCGGGCTGATCGCCCACGCGGACTGCGCCGTGCTCGCCGAGCTCGACGTCCCCGCGCACAAGTACGAGCCGTGGGAGCCCGTCGTCCCCGAGCCGCTGCAGCACGAGGGCGAGACCGAGGAGGAACGCAACATCTTCTCCATCCTCCGCCGCGGCGACGTCCTCGTCCATCACCCGTACGACTCCTTCCCGGCCAGCGTACAGCGGCTGCTGGAGGAGGCGGCGGTCGACCCGCGCGTGGTGGCCATCAAGCAGACGCTCTACCGCACCGGCGGCGAGGCCAGCCCCATCGTGAAGGCGCTGATCCGCGCCGCCGAGCTGGGGAAGCAGGTGGCGGTGCTGATCGAGGTGACCGCGCGCTTCGACGAGGAGAACAACATCCGCGGCGCGGAGATGCTGGAAGACGCCGGGGTGCACGTGACCTACGGCCTGGTGGGGCTGAAGACGCACAGCAAGGTCGCGCTGATCGTGCGCGACGAGGGCGGGCCGCCGCGCACCTACTGCCACATCGGCACCGGCAACTACCACGCGCGCACGTCGCGGATGTACAGCGACCTGGGGCTGCTGACCTGCCACGACGAGATCGGCGACGACCTGGTGAACCTGTTCCACTTCCTCACCGGGTACGCGCCCGACCAGCAGTACACGCGGCTGCTCGTGGCCCCGCGCGACATGCGGCGGGTGTTCGAGGAGCGTATCGAGCGCGAGGTGCAGCACCAGCGGCGGTACGCGAACGGCCGCATCATCGCCAAGATGAACGCGCTCGACGACCCCGGCATTATCCGCGAGCTGTACCGCGCCTCGCGCGAGGGGGTGAAGATCGATCTCATCGTGCGCGGGCACAGCCGTCTCCGCCCGGGGCTGGCGGGGTACAGCGAGAACATCCGCGTGGTGAGCCTGGTGGGCCGCTTCCTGGAGCACGACCGCGTCTTCCACTTCGCCAACAACGGCGACCCCGAGGTGTTCATCGGCAGCGCGGACTGGCGCGAGCGCAACCTGAACGAGCGGGTGGAGACGATCGTCCCCGTGCTGGACCCCGCGCTGAAGGAGCGGCTGCTGCGCCTGCTGGACGCCGCGCTGGCCGACAACCGCCTGTCGTGGGAGCTGCAGCCCGACGGCCACTGGCGCCCGCGCACACCGGGTCCGGACGAGCCGGAGATCAACTACCACGACCTGCTGATGCGCGACGCGCTCGAGCGCAGCCGCCAGCGCGCCCGCCCCTGGGAGGTGATGCTGTAACGACTTCGGTCAAGGGAAGGGAATCACACGGAGGGAACGGAGGGAACGGAGGAACAGCGGCAGTCCTCCGTTCCCTCCGTTTCCTCCGTGTGAGACTTGCTGTTTCTGACCCGCACCGGGCGTGAGGCTTGCGAGCCACCGCGGTCGATCACGGACACGACGACCCTGGACAGGCGCGGACGATGGAGAAGCGGCGGATCGGATCGCTCGAGGTGTCGGTGGTGGGGCTGGGATGCAACAACTTCGGGCGGAGAGTCGACGCGGCGGGGACGGCGGCGGTGGTCGACGCGGCGCTGGACGCAGGGGTGAATTTCCTCGACACGGCCGACATCTACGGCAGCGGCCAGAGCGAGGAGTACCTTGGCCGCGCGCTGCAGGGCCGGCGCGAGCAGGTGGTGCTGGCGACGAAGTTCGGGATGAAGATGGACGAACAGCGCCACGGCGCCCGTCCCGATTACATCCGCCACGCCGTGGAGGACAGCCTGCGGCGGCTGCGCACGGACCGCATCGACCTCTACCAGCTGCACACGCCAGACGAGACGGTGCCCATCGCCGACACGCTGGCCGCGCTGGACGAGCTGGTGCGCGCCGGCAAGGTGCGCGAGATCGGCTGCTCCAACTTCTCCGCTGCGCAGCTGCACGAGGCGGCAGATGCGGTGCGACCGGGCGCGGCGCGGTTCGCCAGCGTGCAGAACGAGTACAGCCTGCTGCACCGCGAGCCGGAGGACGGCGTGCTGGACGCGTGCGAGCGGCTGGGGATCGCCTTCATCCCCTATTACCCGCTGGCCAGCGGGCTGCTGACGGGGAAGTACCGCCGGGGCGAACCAGTCCCCCAGGGCGCCAGGCTCTCCGACGAGCGCGTCGCCGACCGGAGATCGGACGAGAAGCTCCAACTCGTGGAGAGGTTGATCGCGTTCGCCGAGGCGCGGGGGCACACGCTCCTGGAGCTGGCGTTCTCGTGGCTCCTAGCGCGCCGCGCCGTCGCCTCCGTCATCGCCGGCGCGACGAAGCCGGAGCAGGTGCGCAGCAACGCCGCCGCGGCCGGGTGGACGCTGACGGAGGACGAGCTCGCCGAGGTGGACCGCATTCTCGGGTGATCCATCAACAGAAGAGCTCCACGCAGAGTCAGCAGAGTCAGCAGTTGAACAGCGGTTTTCTGCTGACTCTGCTAACTCTGCGTGAGACATTCTCCTTCTTTATCGCGTTGCCTGTGCTGATTTCTTAGCGTACCTTGCGCGCTTCGTCCGCCGATCTCCCCAATCCCTTCGCTCCCCCGAGCCCGAATGACTCGTTCGACCCAAACGCGCGCCGCGTCGATGCTGCTGGCCGCCGCGCTGGCGGTGGTGCCCGCGCTGGCCGGCGCGCAGCAGAAGCAGCGCTTCGCCAGCCTGCAGGAGGCGCTGGCCGCCACGGGCGCGCTGTCCGGCCGCAACGGCCCGCGCAGCGTCAACTGGATCGACGAAGGGAGCCGGTTCAGCTACCTGGACCGCGACGCGCAGGGGAAGGACGTGATCAAGGCGTACGACCCCGCAACCGGCGCGGAAAGCACCCTCTTCTCCGCGCAGGGGATGACCTTCCCCGGGTCGCAGACGCCGTTCGAGTACGAGAGCTTCCAGTGGGCGCAGGACTCGAAGCACCTGGTCTTCCAGTCCAACTTCCAGCCCATCTACCGCCGCTCGGGGACGGCGGACTACTACATCTACTCGCTGGCCGACCGGTCGCTGCAGCTGGCCACGCGCGGCGCACGCACGGCCGAGCTCTCGCCCGACGGGTCGATGCTGGGCTTCGAGCGCGGCGGCGACATGTACGTGACGGACCTGGCCACGCACACCGAGCGCCGGTTGACGAATGACGCCACGCTGCACGTGTTCAACGGGCACTTCGACTGGGTCTACGAGGAGGAGTTCGGCCTCGCGCAGGCGTGGAAGTGGTCGCCCGACAGCCGCAGGATCGCGTTCTGGCAGGTGGACGAGAGCGCCGAGCCCATCTACATGCTGAGCGACCTCTCCGGGCTGCATCCCAGCTACGACAGCATCCCCTATCCCAAGGTCGGCGATCCCAATCCGAAGGTGCGCATCGGCGTGGTGGACGCGCGTAGCGGGCGGAAGACCTGGCTCGACACCGGCCTCACCGGCGACTTCTACATCCCCCGGATCTACTGGACCAGCCGGCCCGACACCATCGCCGTGCTGACGCTGAGCCGCGCGCACAACGAGCTGCGCGTGTTCTTCTTCGACGTGAACACCGGCGGGCGGCGGCAGGTGATGATGCAGCGGTCGGACGCGTGGATCGACCTGTACGACTTCTACGCGGGGATCGACGACATGATGACCTTCCCGGCCGGGATGCACGAGTTCTTCTGGATCTCGGACCAGGACGGGTGGCAGCACGTGTACCGCTACGACTACTCGGGGCGGCTGGTGAACCAGGTGACGAAGGGGAACTTCACCGTCACCCGCGTGGAGGGGATCGACCCGCGCACGCAGACCATCTACTACTCGTCCACGCAGGACTCGCCGCTGCAGCGCCAGATGTACGCGGTGAGGTTCGACGGCAGCGGGACGCGGAAGATCACCTCCGCGCCGGGGACGCACCACTTCGACATGTCGCCCAGCACCGCCTACTTCATCGACCGCTGGACGAGCGTGCGGCAGCCCAAGCAGGTGGAGCTGTGGTCGCCGCAGCGCGGGAAGCTGCGGACGATGGAGGCCAATCCGCAGGTGACGCAGTGGCTGGCCACGCACGAGTACTCGCCCGCCGAGCCGTTCTCGTTCACCACCGCCGACGGGGTGCGGATCGACGCATCGATGATCAAGCCGGTGCCCTTCGACCCCACGAAGAAGTATCCCGTGGTCTTCGACATCTACGGCGGGCCGGGGTCGCAGCAGGTGTACGACCAGTTCGCCACCGACGGCTACGACCAGTGGCTGGCCCAGCACGGCTACATCGTCATCGGCGTGAACAACCGCGCGACCAACAACTACGGCGCGGCGTTCATGAAGACGGTCTACAAGCACCTGGGGCGGTGGGAGGCGCACGACTTCGCGGAGACGGCGAAGCATCTCGCGACGCTGCCGTACGTGGACGCGCGGCGGGTGGGGATCATCGGCACCAGCTACGGCGGCTACGCGGTGCTGATGGCGATGGAGCTCTACCCCGAGCTCTTCCCCGTGGGCGTGGCGAACAGCGCCGTGGCCGACTGGCGCTTCTACGACTCGATCTACACCGAGCGCTACATGGGGCTGCTGAGCGAGAATCTGGAGGGCTACAAGGAGAGCTCGCCGCTGGAGAACGCCGCGAAGATGCGCGGGCACCTGCTGCTGATCCACTCGCTGCTGGACGACAACGTGCATCCGCAGAACACCATGCAGCTGCTGACGGCGTTCACCGCGCTGGGGAAGGACGTGGACCTGCGCATCTATCCGCCCGGCCACCACGGCGCGGCGTACGACTTCAACAGCTACCGCCTGATCAGCCAGGTGACGGACGAGTGGCTGGGCCGCTGGCTGCAGGGTGCGACCCCGCCGGCGATCGCGGCGCGGTAAACAGCGGGGGCGCTTCGCGCCGGGCCCTCATCCCCCCCGGCCCCCCTTCTCCCGATAA